>NZ_JAHHPR010000528.1:0-1021 GCF_024606255.1 Endozoicomonas sp. SESOKO3 | reverse complement strand
CTGTTCCACGCTTTCTCGTCCATGAATAATGGCAAAGGAATACCCAAACATGAGGAAGTCAAAGCAGTTCTGGGCTGGCCAGAATGGAAAGGCAAGGATGGCGAGTTCAATATGGAACGGTTCCGCGCTTTCTCGTCTATGAATAATGGCAAAGGAGTACCCAAACATGAGGAAGTCAAAGCAGTGTCGGGCTGGCCAGAATGGAAAGACAAGGATGGCGAGTTCAATATGGAACGGTTCCGCGCTTTCTCGTCCATGAATAATGGCCGGGGCGTACCCAAATATGAGGAAGTGAAAAAAGTGATGGGTTGGACAAGCTGCGAGGATGTACCTAATCATCAACTACTGCAAATTATGACCAGACTCTGGGCATCAGCAGGACTCCCTGCTGTTGATATGCTGCAACACCGGGAAACACAACTGAAACAGTGGCTTTTTACAGGATCTAATGAAGAATGCAGCGATTCAGAGGATGAAGAGAGTGACAAATATAATCGGCAGATAAGAACTGTTGCTCTTTATCTTTCCACCTCTAAGCCAGACTGGTTACTCCATTGGGCGACTTTAAGAAAATTTCATCAATGCCATGAAAAGACCAAGACCGTTCTGATGCTCGAAGCATTGATAAGACTCCTGTCTTCTTGTGGGGGGAAGGGCGTCGGGCAATACCTCCGGGCTAATCAACAGGACCGGGATTTTTTGTTCCGTCATTTGATTAAAGCCGTGCCCTTCCATGTGTTAAATAGAGCAATGGATCTGTTTTCTTCCGATGAACACAGAGAGCGTTTCGTCTATTTCGTCAAGCGGCTGCAGTCATTGCCGGATAAAAGGCTATGGGAACAGTACTCTGCCCGGTTGCAGCAATTATCAGGAGTGCTGAAACACGACTATATGCAAAGACTCTACTGGGAACTCCTGCAACCCTTAACAAAAGATAATCAGCTGCGTTTTCTGGATGCCAGCCACGCCCAGGCTGTATTCGACCTGTTTCCCTCGTTGAGCGCCCTGCATAAACTCAGCA
>NZ_JAHHPR010000527.1:0-1143 GCF_024606255.1 Endozoicomonas sp. SESOKO3 | reverse complement strand
GTGGAGCTTCAAAAACAGCATGAATCTGGAGAATTTATCATAACTGAGCTACCGGAAATGGATTTGCAAGAGGCAAGAACATTTCTGGATACGACATTATCCAACCAGCTTAAGGAAAGAAGTCTGGATCATGAAATTCGAGTACCCTGTAATAGGCAAAGTCGCAAATGTGATGTTGAGATTTACCTGTTCAATCAGCGGGAATCATCAAAGCAGCTGACAGAGATTATACGATTTACGGTACTTCTGAATTTAAGGCCAGCCACAGTAAACACAGACTCTTATCACTCATCGAAAATAGATAAATCAGGTAATAACGCACATTCTGGCTTAGAAGAAGAATCTGAGTCACACTGTATTGCAATTATGTCTTGTCCTTCTGCTTCAACAACAGAAACAGCTGTATTACAAGAATCAGGTCTACCTGATCTTGATCCGGACTGGATGGATCGAGTTCATGTCTATCGAAATCAAGAGAATGGAGACAATCTGGTCATACGGGATAACATTGTCTACTACACCGGTAAATCACTGACTGTTATTCTCAGTCTATTCAATACGCTGCTATTCCAGTCGGGCCCCATTGATACCAGTGACGGATATTATGGGCATTTCACCAACGCCCACGTATTGGCAGAGGCCCTCGCAATGGGGGATACAATACCGCTTTTGATCAGAGATCATAAGTTGGCTTACGTTACACCTCAGTTAGATGCTACCGGCTTCGCTCTGAGCCTCGCTATTTATGTTACCTACGTACATTACTGGGATAATTTGACTCTGGACAAGAGAAAGATGTCGGGGTCAGATGTGCGGGTATTTTACGCCTGGAAGCTGTTTGCAAATATTGCGACCAAAGCGATTGGCGAGGTTGCAGAACAGAGAGTATTTGCCAATGAGACCGACAGCGATATTCTTAAAATAAAATCCTCACTGTTCACCAGCCTGATAACAGCCCTTCCCTACGGGACAAAGTTACTGGTAACAGCTTTTACAGGAAATAACTATGCCAACCACTTACTGAAGGCTGTCCCGGCCGATCACCTGCTCTCATGCTCGATCAGTGTGAATGGCGTCTGCATTCAACTGTTCTTCCATCGTATTCTGGGAGAAGCTGATATGACCATTGTTCCTGCTACATCA
>NZ_JAHHPR010000049.1:0-5881 GCF_024606255.1 Endozoicomonas sp. SESOKO3 | reverse complement strand
ACCAATTTATTGCAACCGCAGTAGGACAGCCTTAAGTCCGACAGGCTGCTAGCCTCCGGGAATTTGCTTTTCACGCTTTGCCTTGAATATGATAAGAATTAATGAAAGGTGTTTGGACCGTCCCAGCGCAAGCAGGAGGCTGCGGGAAAAGCCTATTTTTTTATCTGAAAAGTTTTTGTTCGTACCCGGGATTTAAACAATATCCTCACGGACTCAGTCTGCTTTTACTGTCCGGCTTTTCAGCCTTTGCTCTTGCAGAAGAAACGGTAGACAGGCCTGCCGACCTCAGTCTCACCCAGGTCATTGCGCCTTTGTTTTTTGTCATTGTGCTGATTTTTGCCCTGGCCTGGATCGTGAAGAAACTGAATATAGGCACACCCACGGCAGGTCAGGGGATAAAAGTGGTTTCCAGCATTCCGGTTTCCAGTCAGGCCAGAGTCTGTCTGATTCGAATTGGCGAAAAGGATATCCTGCTGGGAGTCACCAATCAGCAAGTCAGTCTGATTCATACGTTTGACGAATCTCCCTTGCTGCCTGATAAGAAGGAAAATCAGCAGGATTTTGCTGTTCAGTTCAAAAACCTGCTGAAAGGTGGCAGCTCGAAATAAGCTACTTCCCTTCTCTTGCTCATGTCATTTTTCACAAGAACGGTTGGTTCCCGATCCTCGAAGAGTGTTGAATGAATCTCTGGAGTGGGTGTCAGTATCAGGATAATGAGCAGAGTAATAGAATGTGCCTGATACAGACTCATAACGTTTTTTCAGTCGACGTCCCCTGGGCCCGGCCTTGTAGTACTCACCACGAATGAGGATACGATACAAACCTTCTTTGTCGTACATATCAGGAGTCCATTCGACGGTAGCAACACCAGCTTGCCATTTGAACCGGGTAGTCCAGTCGTCATCTGTAGCAATCGTATCCCATAGTCCTGTACAGTCATCCTTCCTCTGCACATAGAAAAAACTGTCAAGATCCATTCCCGATCTTGGGTGTGATGCAATGTAACGAAGCTTCAATGACTGGCCTGAGTGAATATTACTCTGATTATCAGTCACCACCTTTCCGAATAGAGCATCATATTTTTCCAGAACATCCTCCATATGGACATCGTCGTACAGATAACTCAAATCCAACGGTGTCGCTTCATCCACAGGTGGTGGCTCTTTTTTGCTCAATTGCATGTAAAGACTGGAAAAAGCCTGCAACATGGCACTCAGCTCCCAAGGACCGTATAAAGTGGAGGCTCCCTCGTAATGCTGTTTAGAGAACTCCTCTGCTGTACTCAAATAACTGGCATAATCGTTGGAATACCCGGCGATTACAATATGTCTCAAGGGAATACCGGAAAGTTCTGACAACCTCTTTCGAAGCCTTCTCCCCGCCATGACTGTCGGTTCAACGGGCAATGCAGCAATCTGAAAATTCCCCAGCTGAGCCAGCATTAAAGGCAAGACTTCGGGAACCCAGGGCTGATTAATAACTTCCCGATGCATGTTACCCGAGGGAAATACATCATTGAAATAATGGAAGTTTTTTTCACTTCCCAATGACAGCATGACCGGTTTGGGTCTCTGACATCTCAGTTCTTCTTCTGACGGAGAGGTCAGAAAATCGGTGATTTTTCTTATCCACCATTGCTCATTTTTTCGGCCTTCATAAGCCCCCAGTATTAACCTCACCAGAAAAGGTGACCGGCCATCTTCTGTGCCTGCAGCAAAACTATACCCCATAGCTGGATTGCAGGTTTTTACCAGCTCTGGCTGTCCCGAATATTCTTGCCGGACTTCATAGTTGGAAAAATCCACCCAGTTTTGCACCGACACAATGGGTCCAAAAACTTTCCTGCCTCTGGCATTAAACAGTTCCAGGGCTTTTTTAAACTGTCTTTGGCCGATTTCCCTGACACTTTCATCCGGAGTTTTACCCGGTCCGGTGCCATCAAGATTCAGGTTAGGCGTCATATCCCCAGCGTTAGATTGAGGAAAGGCTGCAATGAATGAAGCCACTCCCCAGTTGTACTTTGCATGACGTTCAAAAGCCCAGCTGGCATAGCCTTTGTTGTCACTGCTTAATAAATGATTGCTGCCAGGATAGGAGACTGCATGGGTGGCAAACCAGGTGATGGCACCTAATGGTTGACCACCCCGGGTAAACCTGAGTTGCTGAACAATCCGGTCGATAGAGTCCTTTTGGCTGGCATCCACATTATTTTCATAGGCCGACAAAGAGCGATTGCGGCTGGCATTGTCCAATAACCCGGTTTTCATCCAGATCTCAGAAGGAGCGAGGTCTTCATGGGCCATCCTGACGGCCTGAACAATGCCCGATACCATCTTTTCAAAAGCCCTGTCATCGAATACGCCATGAGGCATATTGTATAGAAAATGATGGGACTGACCGGCTGCTGCACTGTGGGTATGAGTCGCTGTCAGGATGACGTTATGACGGTTATAAAGAGAACCAAACTGCTGTTCCAACCGGGTGAGAACCGCTTGGTAAACACTGGCAAAAACAGCTCCGGCATCAATGACCACAATGGCAAGACGATGACTTTTCTCATCCTGACTCACCACAAATGCTCTGGCCCACTGACGATCATTTATTCCGGCACTGATCTGACTGCTATCGGCATAACCCATCATGCCACTGCCCACTGCCGGGCCGGTGATATCCGCTTTACTGACCCCTACCCAATAAGAAGCACTGGCCCAGGGCGTCAAAAGGAGCAGCATTAAAATGAGGCTACCAGGAGGAAATGTGAGTCGGTTCATAAATACCCCTATCAATTCAGGAGAGGGGAGTATAGCTGGCTCTCAGATTTAGCAAGGCTCACAGGACAGGTAATTGGGGAAAACTACCATAAAAACCACAGCAAAAACACAGTTATCCAACAAGTTATCCACAGGATGCACCTGATTTTATAGAAAGGTTATAAAGCGGTTGCCAGTGAGAAAGGAAAGGAGGTTGCAATACAGAAATAATCTTTTCCCACATTGGCGAAAAAAGATTATTTCTGCGGTATCACTATTGCTTCATCATCATGCCAACCAGTTGCAGCATCTGCATTTCTGTCTGGCAAATTTTCTGAAGATCTGCCTGGGTCTCCCTGCTCATATCACCCAGTCGATCATTCATTTCATCCTGTCCGTGCCATTTTTCAGCAGCCATATCTTCCGGGTAAGCCTCTACCAGTCTGTCATGGAGACCCTGCTTCTTTTCCCAGAGAACACTGAGCATAACGATAAGAATGGGAGGAGCCTGCCCTGTGAGTGAACGAAGCCTGATATAGGTCCAGTACAACTGAGCAATTCGAAAAGTGCTGTTGCGCAGACACAAAAGGGATAGATAAGCTTCTTCCTGATCAGTCATGAAGTGTCTCCTCGGTCCTATAGGGCACCCAGAACTCCTCATCAGAAGACTTACGACTGTCTTAAGGCTTGGGTAATACTGCGGATGAGGGTCACTCAGACAGCCTTCAGAAAGCAACCCATAAAATCACTGTAACATGGTCATCACAATTGCCCATAGAGAAAATCGACTCATTTTCCAGCTTCTGAACAGAGGTCATCAACAACCGGAAAAATCTCTGGTTAAAAAAGTTATCCACTTTTCCACAAAAACCCTTATCAACCCCCTGAATGAACTGTGGATAAGTGAAAAGCAGCCTTTGAATCCGGCTTCATTGAAGAGCTGGTTAAAAAATAGCCAACACCTCAATAAATAACCCTCGCCCGGCCACTTACCCTTTTAAGCGGTTTGACGGCTACTTAAGAACGGCACCCGGCGGCTGTCTGATCACACGTCTGATACCTAGCCAACCTGACAGGCCAATCAGCAAAGCACTGATAATGGGTAGCGTAAACCAGAGCCATCAAGAGCAGCTCTCCGATAAAAATCTGCATGAGCTGATTCTGCTGCGCTCCCATGCACCGCATCACAGCGATACCATCAAAGCGTCGTTCGGCAAAGCGGCGACTGGACATGGCAACTGCGATACCTGCCAGAAGCATGGCAGCAATACTGCCCAGTCCCAAAAACTGCCTTAGAAGTACAACAGAACTGCGCAGGTCTTCACGGTCGTCTTCTGCCAGATTCAGCTTTTCGCTGTCGGATAAAAGGGGCTCAATCTTATTTTTGAATCCTGTCAGCTGGTGTTCTTCGCCCGCAATCAAGGTTTTCCAGTGAACCCGACTGCCTGGCTGGATAATTCCAGTAGCATCCAGATCGTTTATGTTGAACATCAGGCGGGGAGACAGACTGTAAAAACCACCCCCACGATCGGTTTCCAGAGTGATGGCACGTGCGACTTTGAACTCTGACTCCCCAAGTATCAAAGTGTCGCCTACTTCAACGCCCAGGAGCGGAAACAATCTGGGCTCCAGCCAGACTTCCCCTTCGTCAGGCGTATCCTCAGTCACTTCATCCGGTGCAAAAGGCTGATCAGCCGCTCTCATTTGCCCACGTAGGGGATAATTACTGGATACCGCTTTAGCTGAAACCAGCTGCATCTGATCTCCAGCCATGACTACTGAAGGAAACTCCAGAACAGTGGCCTGCTCAACAGGTTGGCTTGCTATCGTCTGACTCACCTCTTCAGACAGCTTTGTGGGACTGCTAATGACCAGATCAGCCCCCATCACCTCGGCTACCTGTCTACCCAGTGAAAGTTGTAGCCTGTCGCTGAAAATCGCGATAGCGGTGCTGACGCTCACTGCCATCAGAAGAGATAACATCAGCAGCCAGAGTTCACCGGATCGCCAGTCCCTCACCAGAAAACGCCAAGAGAGCATAAGACTTCGACTCATTTGGCTGCTCCGGAGTGTTCAACCTCTTCTTCCAGACGCCCCTGAGTCAGCTTTAAGACTCGCTGACAGCGCCGGGCTAACTGCAAATCGTGAGTCACCAGAACCAGGGTTGTTTTGTTTTCCCGGTTCACTTCAAAGAGCAAGTTAATGATACTTTCCCCGGTTTTTTCATCCAGATTGCCCGTCGGCTCGTCTGCAAACAGAATGTCTGGCTGCCCGGCAAAAGCCCTGGCAATGGCAACCCGCTGTTGTTCTCCACCGGATAACTGTCTGGGGTAGTGAGTCAGCCTTTGAGATAATCCCACCCTTTCAAGTAACGTTCTGGCATGCGTCTGGGGGCTCTCTTTTCCTGCCAGTTCCAGGGGTAGCATGACGTTTTCCAGTGCGGTCAGATTGGGCAGAAGATGGAAAGACTGAAAAACAAAGCCGGTATGATCAGCCCTGACCCGGGCTCTGGCGTCTTCATCCAGATGATCAATCCGGTTTCCAGCCAGAGCCACCTCACCCTGAGTAGGCTGATCAAGACCTGCAAGAATGCCCAGCAGAGTAGATTTGCCGGACCCTGAAGTCCCGATGATGGCGACAGACTCCCCGGACTTGATCTTGAGATCGAGTCCGGACAAGATGGTGAGCGATCCACTCCGGGCTGTCACTGTTTTAATCAGAGATTGCGCCGAAACGGCAATGGGGGATCCTGTGCTAATAATCATACGCAGTTGTTTGCCGATGTATAAATTAATTGTTATTGGGCGGTTTTTTTCTGTGAAAAATAGTGCGTTTTACCCGCGTTCATATTCGAGGATGACACAAAATAGTCTTTTTTTCTCATGGCTTTCTATACGCTCATGGCTGTTTATCGGATCTCTCACCCTGAGCTGGAATACATCCGCAGCCGAGAAAACCCTGCTGGTTTATGGTGACAGTCTCAGTGCGGCTTATGGTATTGAAATTAATCAAGGATGGGTTCATTTATTACAGCAAAAAATGCAACAAGCCAACCCTGACTGGAAAGTGGTCAATGTCAGTATCAGTGGCGAGACAACAGCGGGAGGCCTGAGTCGGCTAAAAACGACACT
>NZ_JAHHPR010000526.1:0-1804 GCF_024606255.1 Endozoicomonas sp. SESOKO3 | reverse complement strand
AGCCGATGGCAGACACATCTTTGTCGCGGATGACAACAGCAAAAAGGGGTTGTTTCAGCAGGGGGATGGTTACAGTGAGATTGTCGAGGCTCCGGGGCGTGCCGACTTGTTGGTGGTGAAGGTTAATCGGGATAACCAGGCTGTTTTTCGCAAACAGAATGATGATTTGTTGATTTATCTTTTCAAGGATGGCGAAAGCCTGGAAACCGCTTCTTTGACCGGCATTTCGGATCGGAGACGCTACCAGGGTTATTTTAATAGCAATCATTTAAACCGGGTTGAGCGTATCGAACTCAATCATCGGGTTCTGCTGTCGGAAGACGTTTGGTCGCTCACCCGCGATTTTCCCAAACCATCAAAAATCCTCAACAGTGCAAGACTTGAAGATGTCAGGGTGCTGGAACGTCAGGGGCAGTTGATGCTGTTCTTTGGCGGGAACCATTTTCCCCTGGGCATGACGTTGGGTCAGTTGTGGCCCGTTGCCTGGGATGACTATGAGAGTCATCATCCATTAGTCACAGTAAGCTGCCAGACGCTTCTGCCCACCAGAGGGGCGAAGGCAGTCTGTTCCATGTCGGCCATGGATTGGCGTGGCTTGGCCAGGGCTTACGGTCGGGTGTTGCTTTCCGGCTCGGACATCAGTGATGAACACTTGCTGCAGCTGAGTGCCCGTAATGTCTTTGAGAAAACGGCTGGGTTCTGCCCATTAAATGACAATGCCGGGTCCTCATCAAACTGCACAGTACGCCTGGGTACTCCGGATGCTGATAACTGGCACTCATCAGGCGAGACGGGTGCCTTTTTTGGGCTGGGCGGTGATGATCAGTTCACGGTAACGGATGTACGCTGGGATTATCTCGGAGGCGGTGAGGGATATGATTCACTGGTGCTTGCCCCTGTGGTCACTGTCGGTGCGTCGTTTATTGTGGACGGAAACCATCAGCACATTGTCGTTGATGGGCAGGTGCAAGGCTCAGTGTCCGGATTTGAGTTCGTCCACTGGCAGGTACCCGGTTCCGGCCAATTCATCCCACCACCGGAGGTGACCCGGTTAACGGTTACCCTCGGTGATGTGCAGGTTAAAACCGGGGCTAAGTTGGAAAGCATTGTCGTGGGTGGCAGCGGGACTGTCCGACTGCTGGATACCGGTTGGCACTCGGTGACCCTCTTCTGCAAGGACGATGGGACCGGGCTTGATAACGTCCATTTTAACCATCCGGGCATCAGGTTATCTGACCTGATGGTTCAAAAGTTTGAGCCAGTAACAACGTTTGAAAATACCCTGACGGGTGGAGAGATGACGCTGTCCTGTTTTGTGAGTCCTGATGCGTCTGTTTCTGCCGAGGTTGAGTTGTTTGATTTTTCTGACTTGTCGGACAGCGACAAGGGGTCAATGACCCTGTTGGTCAGTCAGGGGAAGGATCTGGTTATCAGGGTATTGCCTGCTGAGGGGAGTGAACGAAGGATCGTGGCCAACGACTTTTTCCCAGCGGGCAAAAAAACGCACCTGCTGGTGTCCCAGGATCAGAGCCATTTGATGATTTATCAAAATGGCCGGCTTATCCAGTCTGAAGCGCCTGCCCCTCTGCCTGTGGCTTTGCGCAGCAGAACACAGATCGGCGACAATACCAGAGGTTGGCTGGACGCTGTGGTTTTGGTGGCTGACAGCGTTAACGCCAGAACCGCACGTTTGCTGGCAGAAACACCCACAGGAAAGTTGACCCGGTTAAAACGAATCAATTCCCCTGAGCTGGGAGTGGTGGTCAAAGGGGGCAATCCAAAGACGGTCACTGTGGGTCAGCAG
>NZ_JAHHPR010000525.1:0-3550 GCF_024606255.1 Endozoicomonas sp. SESOKO3 | reverse complement strand
TTAGCCAACAGTCCGGGCAGGTCTCTCTGAATCATAAATCCCAGGTGATTTTTTTCCTTGGCATACCCCCAGGCTTTTTCTTCTGTGTATTCCATAAGCTGATATCACTGTGAAGCGAACTTAAGGATGAAAAATAGCAGAACGCTTCAGAAAAAATTTTCTCAGTAAAACGGTTCTCAGAGAAAACTCCGGGTCGACTGGTGTAAACTCTTTGCTCCGGCTTTGATCTATAGTTGGGAGTCAAACAGCTAAATCAGCCATGATCGAAAGCAGCGCTTGTCACTCGATACTGTGTTGAAGAGCGCTCACTATAAAAAAACCATGTGCCCCGAGGACAAAAAATGACCGAATACTCCGTTAACAGAGCGACCTTCGACGACGTCATGGTGCCTAACTATGCACCACAGGCGATCATCCCCGTTCGCGGAAAAGGTTCTCGAGTCTGGGATCAGGAAGGCCGTGAATACGTCGATTTCGCAGGAGGTATTGCTGTTAATGCCCTCGGCCACTGCCACCCTCAACTGGTCAGGGCCCTCAAGGCACAGAGTGACAAACTCTGGCATCTGAGTAATGTCTATACCAACGAGCCTGCTCTGGCTCTGGCCCAACGCCTGACCGAGATCTCCTTTGCCGATAAAGTCTTCTTCTGTAACTCAGGTACAGAAGCCAACGAAGCTGCTTTCAAACTGGCCAGGAAGTATTCTTTTGATCATGTTGGCCCCGAAAAACATGAGATCATATCCTTCAAAAGCTCCTTCCACGGTCGCAGTCTGTTTGCCGTAACAGTGGGTGGTCAGCCGAGTTACTGTGAAGGTTACGCACCAGTTCCGGGCGGTGTGACTCACCTGCCTTACAATGACCTGGATGCCCTGAAAGCGGCAATTTCCGGGAAGACCTGTGCAGTCGTTCTGGAACCCATCCAGGGTGAAGGTGGCGTGATTCCGGCAGATCCTGAGTTCCTGAAGGGCGTTAGGGCACTGTGTGATGAATACAAAGCCCTGATGGTTTTGGATGAAGTGCAAACCGGTGTAGGCCGTACCGGTGAGTTTTATGCCTACATGTCCACCGGCGTCATCCCAGACATTCTGACCACAGCCAAATCCCTCGGCGGCGGCTTCCCGGTGGGCGCCATGCTAACCACCGACGAAGTCGCCAAAAGCTTTGGCTTTGGCAGCCACGGCAGCACCTATGGGGGGAACCCACTGGCCTGCGCAGTGGCTCTCGAAGCCATCAACCTGATCCACAACGATCAGGTTCTGGCCAATGTCAGCAGTAAGCATGAACTGTTCCGAAGTGAGCTGGAACGCATTAACCAAACTTTTGGCATCTTTAAGGAAGTTCGTGGCAAAGGCATGCTGATTGGTGCCGAGCTGATCGAAGACTGGCACGGTAAAGGCAAGGATTTTCTCGCGGCCGCTGCAGAAGAAGGTCTGATGATGCTGGTAGCTGGCCCCAATGTTCTCAGAATGGCACCGTCACTGATCATTCCGGACGAAGATATCCGTGAGGGTATGGCAGCTCTGGAACGGGCAGTGGCCAAGGTAGTCAATCCATAATGAATGACTGCACCGGCCTCGTGTTACTGGCCGGTGTCACAACCCCAAACTGTCCGTATCAGAATACTTCCTGTCGCAAAATCAAGAGCGATCATGCTCGTCAGTTCGTATACTGAAACAGCTGCAGGCTCAGAAACAGCCTTGAGCTCAGAAAAAATAGCCAAACCAAAACAAATATCAGAAGGGAATGCCGGTTTATAGTGCGTTCCAACAAAAACCATCTTTGAAAAAATGGTGTTTCATGTCCGACCTTCTTGCCCCGCTCCAATCCCAGTTAACCCGTCTGGACAACCTTCAGGCCGAAATGCTTGAGCACACCATTGAACTGGCTGAAATCAACTCCGGTAGTCTCAATGCCACAGGGGTTAACCAGGTCATGGAGCGGCTCAGACGGATGACAGCATCCCTGGGTGGAGAACAAGAAGTCATTGATCTGGCACCTTATGAAGTAATTAACAATCAGGGAGAATTGGTTCAACACGAGTTAGGCAAGGCTTTGAGAGTCCGCAAACGCCCCGAGGCTCCGCTTAAGGTTTTACTGTGCGGCCATATGGACACTGTATTCCCCAAAGACAGCTCTTTCCAAAAGGTTGTCCAACTTGATGAAGATACCATCAATGGTCCGGGTGTCACCGACTTGAAAGGCGGCATCATTGTGATGCTGAATGCGCTTAAAATACTGGAAGCAAGCCCCTGGGCAGATCAAATCGGCTGGGAAATCCTGTTCAACCCCGATGAAGAAATTGGCTCACCGGGTTCTGCCGCCTTGATAAAAGACGCCGCCAGCCGTGTAGACCTTGGCATGATTTACGAGCCTTGCTTCCCTGATGGCAGCTTCGCTGGTCAACGCAAGGGCAGCGGAAACTTTACCGCCGTCTGTTATGGCAAAGCGGCTCATGCTGGCAGGGAACATCATCTGGGAAGAAATGCTATACGTGCTCTGTGCGACTTTGTCTCTGCCATGGACGACCTGAATGGCAAACGTGAAGGTGTCACGTTTAATCCCGGCTATATTCACGGTGGCGGCCCAACCAATATTGTTCCGGACAAATGCATAAGCCGTTTCAATATTCGCCTTGAGAAACCGGAAGATGAAGACTGGTGCCTGCGGGAACTGCAAATGATCGTGAATGAGATCAGCAGTCGCAATGGCATCCGTCTGGAGCTCCACGGCGGCTTCAGCAGAAAACCCAAACTACTCTCCCCTGCCAACCAGCAACTGTTAGAGCTGGCCAGACAGTGTGGTCATGCACTGGGACTGACCATTGATGTAAAACCCACCGGCGGCTGCTGTGATGGCAATAACCTGGCCTCAGCAGGCATTCCCAATATCGATACTCTGGGCGTTCAGGGTGGACATATTCACAGTGAACAGGAGTACCTGAAAATCAGCAGTCTGGTGCCCAGGGCCAAATTGAGTGCGGCCCTACTGCTTACACTGGCCCGCAATGAAGCTCTGGGTAGCGGAAACGCCTGGCTGAAGAGCAAAGAGGCGCGGCAATGAAAGTCGTCAGACCTATAGAATATCGAGACCTTAGTGCCCTGGAAGCACTCGCCAGCAGTGCCCGAGACTCAATGACGACCCTGCCTGCAAACCGTGATCATCTGGCAGAACTGATTTGCAAAACCCACGACTCACTCAGTCAAAACGTCGAGAGTGCCCGAGAAGAGAGCTACCACTTTGTACTGGAAGATCTGGACAGCGGTGAGATTCTTGGCATATCCGGCATTATTGCCACAGTGGGCCTTTCTGTTCCTTTCTATAACTTTCGTGTTGATGAAGACGTTCATGCATCCGAAACCTTAAATACCATTAACCGGATGACCGTCTTAAAGCTCTGTCAGGATTACACAGGCTACTCCAGCCTCTGCACTCTCTTCATCTCTCAAAAACACGACAGCTGGTCTAACCTTCAGTTGCTGAGCCGGGCGAGACTGCTGTTCATGGCGGAACATCGTGATCGGTTTGCTGACCGTATTCTGGCAGAGATTCA
>NZ_JAHHPR010000524.1:0-5748 GCF_024606255.1 Endozoicomonas sp. SESOKO3 | reverse complement strand
CAATAAAACCAGAAAAAAAAACTGCTTGATCAATGATTGCATGTAGCATCCCTAAATAACAGAACCGCACAAATAGTTATGGGTCAAGATGGTTGAGACCTTTGGCTCTTGGTTTACAGACATAGTCATAATTCCCCATTAAGCTGTGTCCAAGAGCCAATATTTTTCCTGCAGCAGGATAAGAATGACTGACCAGTGTAGAACCGCCTTCATATATCATGATTAGCCCGGAGCCCTGGAATAGGCTCGTCATAACTATTCCGGGGAAGTAATAGAGGTTCAGGAAAAGCGAACCTGCCGTAATTGTTCCTCCCAGGGTAAGTCCTGCTGTATCTTTAGCGGCCGGGTGATCGAAAAGATTTCGACCCAGAGTGATTGCCATTTCTGTATTAATCAGACCCGCTGCTTCAACAGCATTTACGAGATAAATCCAGGTCAGACCACTGGAATATTTCAATAAAGCCAGACCGCCGATGCTGGCCATCGAAACAGAAGCTACACCTTTACAAAAAACCAGCTTTTCTGCTTCATCATAGTGAGCATGGGGCAAAACCTGATCAAAGTTTGCCATGCAGTAATTTTCAAGAGAGCCAATCGATTCATAGGCCGCACTGATCATCATTCCTGCTGAGAGGGATACATGGTAGTATTTTCGACCGACGTAATGAGCCATGGCCCATGAATATTGCTCAATATCTTTGGCGTTTACGCCGTCCATAGCTGCTGAGTTAAGCAGACCAGTTTTTACCACTCCAGCCAGAACAGCTGTGTAGATAATGGTTACATCTCTTGATGCAGCAGCAGCAGCTTCATAGATTGTATAACCCTTACTTAGATAACCATTTTTGAGGTGAGTTCTCAGGGCTGACGCCACGTTGCTGGTAACACCAATCGATTTCGCACCGATGGCAAAATTTTCCAGTATATTCACCCCGGGTCCTGGGGACGGATTGTTGGCATTATAAAATTCAGCGAGTAAATTGAGGCTGACAAATGACAGGCTTGTCATCGCGTAACCGGCGAAAGGCTCTTCCTCATAAAGCTGAGTATTGTTGCTGCTTGCCGTTGTTGTGCGATCTGACTTGTTTTCAGCTTTTTGGTATTGCGCAGCAGATAGAGTGTATTCATTGGTATAGCTTGCCTGAGGTATGGACCAGGAAAGAATTGTGACCAGGTTCAATAGAAAAATAGGCTTGTGCCAGTAATTACGAGGATTCACTCCGCCTGATACTGATTGGGTTAAAGCTGTTCCCAATAATCCAAAGCCACCAAGCTTTATTAATGCAGTGGATGGCAGACTTTTAAAATAATTAAAATTTGTCTCGTAGTCATTGCAGAAAAAAGGCTCTTCCTGCTGAATAAGAGAAGCATTCTGGGGCGGTTCTGATTTATAAGCAATTGGGCGCGCTTCCATACCTGAAAAGTAGGGAGGCATATAGAACTCAAGGAAGAAGGCGTGACTATCAAGAGGTTTAACAGTCAGGACCGACACCAGCATAAAAAGCAAAGAGAGAGAGCACTGAGTCGATCGAGTGGCCATAGTAGTTCACCTGTATTATTTATATAAGTTATTGTTAACCGCCTGTTTTTTCCGAGATTCCTTTCACAAATACTATTATAGTGCCTGTTCGAACGGTTATTAAGTTATTCTTGTATCATATTGAAATTAATGAACTTATTTTTATTATATTGTGGATTATTTCTACCGTTAGGCAGTTATCTAACTCTGGACAGAGTTTAATTTCGAGAAAGAATTTTAAGATTTTTTTAAGAAAGTGGCAGCCCATATTTCATGGCTGCCACAGGATCAGATAAGGTTCTTTTCAGATTGCTGCATGGGTGCGAGAGGTCCCGTCAGAATAACAATATCGTCTTGTTTAAGAGCATCCACATCTTCCGGATCCAAACTTTGGCCGTCTCGTTTCACTTCAACAACAGAAACATCTTGTTCAAGTGGTAAATCACAGGGATCCAATCCTTCACAGGTGTTACCCCGACAAACGTTAACGGCATGGCGCAGAGAGGTTTCTTCACTATCTGCCAGAACATCTTCATAGCCCGGATAGTAACCATTGAGAATATCGTACTGTTGTTCTCTGGCTTTATTGATCTTGCCCCTAACCTGATTGGGATCCATGCCCAACATTAACAGAACATGCTTCACAATCAACAAGCTGGATTCGAGCACTTCGGGAATAACCGCTGTGGCACCAGCGTTTTTAAGTGAGGCTGTCAGACTGTCATCCTGAGTTCTTACCAGAATAGGAATATCCTGATAATGGGAGCGAATCGTTTTGACGATTTCCAGAGCATTCTCACTGCGATCAATGCAGATAATCACTTGTCTGGCACGTTTCAAACCGACCGACTCCAAAAGCTCTAATCGACGAGAATCACCATAAAAGACGGGTTCACCTGCAAGCCCGGCTTCATGAACATGCAGAGGGTCATTATCGATTGCTACAAAAGCCAGCTTTTCTTGCCCCAGGAATCGGCTTATAGTCTGTCCCACGCGCCCGTAGCCACAAATCAGGGTATGCTGCCTGATGTGAGAGACCTGCTGCTCAATATCGCCCTGATCAATTTGAGACTGTTTAGCTTCTTGTTTCTTGTATAGAAGATTGACAATTTTGCTGCTGTTTCTGATGAGCAACGGCGCCAGAATCATGGAAAGAATGGTAATAGCCAACACCACAGAAGCTCTCTCCCCTCCCGTCTGACCATATTGAGTAGCCAGGGCAATGAGGGCAAAACAGAATTCGCCCCCTTGAGCCAGCGCCAGGCCAGTTTTTAGTGAAGTGCTTTTTTTCTCTCTAAGCATTCTTGCCAGTAGCGTAATGATACCCAGTTTGAAGAGAACCAGACCCAAGGTACCCAGAATAATTGCTGGCCAGAACTTCAGCAGAATATTCAGATCAAGCATCAACCCAACGGAGACAAAGAACAGTCCCAGTAAAATATCCCGGAAAGGACGAATATCCGCTTCCACCTGATGCTTATAGTTACTCTCTCCCATCATCATCCCGGCAATAAAGCCACCCAGAGCCATAGATAAACCCAGAACATGGGTTAGCCAGGCAGCCATCAGGGCAATCATGAGCGCAGTCAATACAAATAGCTCTTCAGAACGAGCCCTGGCCACTTCGTTGAAGACCCTGGGCAGAATCCATTTACCAACAGCCATCATGAGAAGAACAAAAAGAAGGCCTTTGGCCAGAGCCATGCTGATGGTGGTGAAAACTGACTTATCACCCGCACCCGCCAGCGCTGGTACCAGAATCAGGAATAGAACCGCTGCAATATCCTGAAATAGCAGCACGCCAATCGCCATCTGGCCCTGACGACTGCGAATTTCATTACTCTGGGTCAACTCTTTAGAAACAATCGCAGTAGAAGACAGAGCAAGAGCGGCTGCAACGATCAAAGCTTCTTTTACTGATGTTCCAACCAACAGCAGAACCGCAAATATTCCTGCCCCACATAACAGGACCTGCCCGCCCCCAAGTCCGAACACTTCCCGCTTCATGGACTTCATTCGTTTGAGCGAAAACTCAAGACCCAGGGTAAACAGCAGGAAAACCACGCCAATTTCGGCCAGCAGGCTGATATCAAAGCTATGATCAATCAAACCTGTGGCGGTAGGGCCAAGTACGATACCCACGGCCAGGTAGCCAAGACTCTCTGGCAGATTCAGGCGATGAAACAGTGCAATGGCTCCCACGGAGAGAGCCAGGATTAACATCAATTGATTGAAAAAGGTAAAGTCCATCGTTTATCAGGCCTGATTATTCTTTTTTACAGTGAAAATGCAGCTCTGTAGCACCTCAATAGTTTGGGGTGAGCTGAATGAACGGTTACAATTGTATCCGACTTAATCTCCCGCTGTTCAGGAAAATTTGTGCTGCACTTATCTTTCTATACCACATCTGGTTGTCACCTGTGTGATCATGCTGAAGAATTTCTTAATATTCTCGGCCGACATCCTCAACTTAATAGTCAATTCCGATGGTCTGCGGTTGAAATCAGTGCATCTGAGGATTTAATCGTACGATACGGTGTCAAGATCCCGGTGATCGCTACTGAACAGGGTGACGAGATAAGCTGGCCATTTGAAATGGAGCAGCTTGGTGAGTGGATCTATAACCATCTCAATGAACATTCATCATAGTGCTAATGACAATTTAGTCGGGCTTCTGGCAGCCTGTCGGACTTAAGCGTCTCCGTAACCAGGATTGTGAGAAATTTAGGATAAAAATTTCTGATTCCGAGGGGAATAGCGAGCTATTTGACAAGAGAGCAGGAATTTTTAGACCCTTTTCTCACAACTGCATGGATGCAGGAGCCAGAGCAACGCAGGAGCAGTTGCCGGGCAGGACAGTCTTAAGTCCAACAGGCAGCTAGGATTTTCAGTGCAGTTTCAGTATTCTGGAATCAGGGAATCAACTTAATCATCGATGGATCGTATGTCTACACCCTCCAAGAACATCTCCGAAAACCATGAAAAGTTGATGAAGCTGGCTTCAATGGCTTCTGTCACAACTGCCGCCGTCCTCATATTCGTTAAAATTGCCGCCTGGTTTATGACCGACTCTCTTAGCGTTCTGGCAACGCTGTTGGATTCAGTCATGGATGTGATCGCCTCAGTTATTACACTGGTAGCTGTCAGAATTGCTCTTGAACCCGCCGACGCAGAGCACCGATTTGGTCATGGCAAAGCAGAGTCTCTTGCTGTTCTGGCTCAGTCAGCTTTTATTTCAGGTTCGGCTATTATTCTTTTTCTCAACGCCATTGATCAGTTGTTGGTGAGGGAGGGCAGCGTTAGCAATGAATCAGTGGGCATGGTTGTCATGCTTTTCTCGATTCTGGCTACTCTGATACTCCTGAGCATACAGACTTATGTTGTGAAGAAAACCGGATCTACGGCCATTGCTGCCGACTCGATGCATTATCGGATAGATCTGCTCACCAATGTATCTGTCATTATCGCGCTTTTTGGTGCCAGTCTGGGTTATTTCTATATTGATCCGGGATTTGCTCTCCTGATAGCGATTTATATGCTAGTTAGTGTTGGCAAGATGGCATGGAGTGCGGTTCAGCAGCTCATGGATCATTCCCTGCCAGAGCAGCAGGTTCAGGACATTGAGCGCATTGTGCGGGCCATTGAAGGGGTACAGGGCATTCATGAGATGAGAACCCGTATTTCTGGCCGGGTTCCCTTTATCCAGATGCACATTGACCTTGATGGTGATCAGAGCTTACACGATGCGCATGATATTGGGCAGGCAGCGGAAGATGCCATTATCGCACTCCTTCCCAATGCCGACGTGATTGTCCATCTGGACCCAAATTGAAAAAGTTTCTGGCCGTTTCTGATGTCTCTCTGGCCACTTGCTCATAGGTTTTGCCCGTCTGCTCAGCAATGGTTTTCACTACCCAGGACAAATAGGCAGGCTCATTTCTTCTGTTCTTTGGTCTTTTGTCCATGCTTCTGGGCAAAAGCCATGGGGCATCTGTTTCTATCATTAAACGGTTTGCCGGAATATCTTTCAGTAATGGGTGCAAGTGAGTACCACGCCTTTCATCACAAACCCAGCCGGTTATACCGATGTGCAAATCCAAATCCAGGTATTGATAAAGCGCTTTTTTGTCTGCTGTAAAACAGTGAACAACCAGTCCACCCAGATAATCTCTGAACTCTCTGGCAATGGCTGTAAAACGGTCTGCTGCATCGCGCTCATGGCAAAAAGC
>NZ_JAHHPR010000523.1:0-1232 GCF_024606255.1 Endozoicomonas sp. SESOKO3 | reverse complement strand
CCTCAATTTCTTGCAATCCTCGCTACGGACGCTTAAGTCCGACAGGCTGCTAGCCAGGAAACTATCCTATAGTTTGATTCCAGATTGCATGTTCGGTTGACCATTAAGCAAGGTAGCAACCCATAAAACAGGGAGGTTTTTCCGAGACAAACCCTAAAATTGAAGTCATTAATCAGGTACAAACATGGTTTTACTAAGAAAATCTTCCGATATTGCCTGGCAGTACAGGCTCGTCCCGGTGTTAGTCTGTTTGCTCTCTTTCCTATTGCTACCCTCACAACTTCTGGCAATGAACTGCAAATATTGCGGACTCGAATTCAGTGATGGCTTCCTGAAAGAAAACGAACCCTGCCCGTTGTGTCGAAGAAAAGGATATTCTCATTCTTCTCATATTTCTGATTCCTCTGATTCTTATGTTGATGATGAGGATCTTCTAGACGATGTTGATGATGATCTTCAAGACAGTCCAACTCTTCCCCGAGCGACAGCAGCAGTGAACCCTGATTCAAATTCTGGTGCACAATCGACTGAATCACAGGGAACTCTGGCGCTGGCCATAAATATATTCAGGCAAGCAGCGCAAGTCATTCCCGGAAATTTCGTCATGTCCCCTGATGGCCTTTTCCAGTCACTGGCACTTTTACTCACGGGTGCAGATGGTGCAACCAGGCAATTACTCCAAAGCTGCCTGGGTGACGATTACTCTGAGCCAGCCGGTGCTGCAGCATCAAGCGCAACAGCTTGTGGACAGGACGAATATTGTGTTGCGAATTGCTTGCTCTTATCCAATTCACATGGACTACAGGAAACTTATAGAGAAAAACTTAAACAAATAAACGCCGATATTCGTGATAACGTCGACTTCTCTGATCGTGCATCCTTACAAAGCCTTGCCCAAGAACTCAATAACCTGTTTTGCCAATTAACCCATGGTATGGTTCCACGTTTTTGTCAGGAAAGTGATTGGCAAGCAGACACAAGCCTGGCACTTATAAATTCTGTTTACTTCAAGGGGCTTTGGGAAAGGTCTTTTAAGGCTCGAAGCAGAGAAACTGTATTTACTTTACCCAATGGTCAAATAGTCGCTTTAGAAAGATTTATGGATGGAGTAATTAATTCTTCAGGATATGCCAATTACAATGATTGGGAGGCGGTTACCGTTCCTTATAGGGGAGCACATGAAATGATTTTAGTTTTACCCCCGGAAAGAATAATGCCCCACGAAGTATCAC
>NZ_JAHHPR010000522.1:0-3588 GCF_024606255.1 Endozoicomonas sp. SESOKO3 | reverse complement strand
GTGTGTGAGGAAACTGGTAGCTCGCAATTAAAGCACTCCCTCGTTGCTCACGACAAAAAGGTGAGGGGAGTCAAGAGGCCCCCCTGTTCCGATTAATGGGTACCCGCTCCTGAAGTGCTCCGAGGATCTAGTAATTGTCCAATTATGATGATTTTTTTGGTTATTTTATTATGCAACATATAAAGAAATGGTCGACTAAATTGGATTGATTTTCTCTGATTGCTCTCCACAAACGATCTCGAAAATGACATGTGTGTGACAGCTGCGGCTCGGGTTCCATCTTTATTAACCTCAATTGCGCAATGTTGACGAACCACATTAATGTAAACAGGTAGAGTGACGGATAGCATAGTTCCTAATTCGAGGGGGTTTGTAAAAAGAGAATGTAAACCTGTTCTATCGAAAAATTTCTTCAATTCAATGTTCGAATCAACTTTAAAGGGTGGAAGTCCAAGAGAGATTTTTGAATATGATGGGCGTGATTCTTCAGAGTTTAAGGATGAAAATAATGCTTTTATTATTTTTGGTGATATCTCATGAGGCATTATACCTTCCGGAGGTAAAACCAAAATCATTTCATGCGCCCCCTGGTAAGGAACAGTAACTGCCTCCCAATCATTATGATTTGTGTATTGTATGGAACTGATTTCCTCCTCCATAAACTGCTCTAAAACAACTCTCTGGTTATTGGGTAAGGTAAATACGCCTGTATTTCGGACATTAAAAGACCTTTCCCAAAGCCCCTTGAAGTAAATAGAATTTATGAGTGCCAAGGTGGTATCTGGGGGCCATTGGTCGACGTGGCAAAATTGAGGAACCATGCCATGGGTTAATTGGCTAAATAGTCTGTTGAGCTCATCAGCGAGGTTTTGTAAAAATACACGGTCGAAGAAGTCGACTTTATCACGAATATCGGCGTTTATTTGTTTAAGTCTCTCACGATAAGTTTCCCGAAGTTCAAGTTCACTGGACAAGAGCAAACAATTCTCAATGAAGTATTCGTCCCGTGCAAAAGATGTTGCGATTGATGCTGTTGCACCGGATGACTCAGAGTAATTATCCCCCAGGTAGCTTTGTAGCAGTCGCCTGGTTTCGCCAGTAGCCCCCATGAGTATTAGTGCCAGTGATCTGAAAAGGCCATCAGGGGAGATAAGAAAATTTTCAGGCGTTTCTTTTGCTGCCTGGCTAAATATATTTATGGCAAGCTCCAGATTCCCCTGCGATTCATCCGACTGTGAACAGGGATTTGAATCAGGATTTGCTGGTATTGCCGATTGGGAGGGCATTGTGTCATATTGAAGTTCCTCGTCAGGATTTTTTTCATGAAACGCTGGGGAGAGTGAAAATCTTTCACGATTCTGATTGAAGTCGTAGGTGTCACAGGTCTCGGCCTGAAGTGGCGAGGGTAGCGAAAGGAAATGAAGCAAACTGACTGACAGCAGAACACGACTGTACTGCAAGTTTATAACGGGAGACTTGTTTGATAGTACCATGTTAGCACCCTGTCTTCTTAATATCAGGGCTTGTCTCAATATAATCTCACTTTTTACTGGACAGTTGCCCTCAGGAACGTTGTACGAAATTCAATATAGGGTGGTTTTTTGGTTAGTGCCCAAAAATTGTACCAGCTTAAGGGTCAGAGGCAGCTGATGCTGTAAAAATTAAAGATTCATTTTTTCTCGACAGCTATTTCCCCGTAAATTTCTGAGAACACTATTTTCTCTCAATTGCAACGAAAGGGTGAGGGGAGTCGTGAGGCTCCCCTTACCTGATTAATGGCTACCGGTACCCGATATCCGATTCCGAAGTGCTGCGAGGATCAAGTATCTGCCCAATGAAGATGATTCTATTTGTTAATTTATTATGCAATACATAAAGGAATGGTCGATTAAATTGGATGGATTTTCTCTGATTGCCCCCTCCCCCTCCTCTCGTTGTAGAGATGCGTGTGACAGCTGCGGCTCGGGTCCCATTTTCATTGACCTCAATTGCGCAATGTTGACGAACCAGATTAAGCAAAACACCTGGACCATTAGATAGCATAGCTCCTAATTCGAGGTGCCTTGTAAAAATAGGACGCAGAGGTGTTTTTCTCAGAAAGTAGCTCAATTCAATGTCCGAATCAACTTTAAAGGGTGGAAGTCCAATAGTGATTTTTGAACATGATGGGCATGATTGTTTGGAGTTTAATGATGAAAATAATGCCATTATTATATCTGCTGATATCTCATGGGGCATTATCCCTTCGGGAGGTAAAACGAAAATCATTTCATGGGCTCCCCGGTAAGGAACGGCGACTGCTTGCCAATCATTGTGACTTGTGTATTGGGTGGAACTGATTTCACCCAGCATAAATTTGTCCAAAGTGACTCTCTGGCCGTCGCGTAAAGTAAATAAACCTGCACTTCGGACTTTAAAAGAGCTTTCCCAAAGCGCTTTGAAGTAAATAGAATTTATGAGTGCCACGGTGGTATCTGGCTCCCATTGGCTGGCTTGGCAAAATTTTGGGACCATGCCATGGGTTAATTCGCTAAATAGTTTGTTGAGCTCATCAGCAAGGCTTTCTATAGATACATCGTCGTCGAACTTGATGTTTTCACGAACATCGACGTTTACTTGTTTAACTTTCTCACGATAAGTTTCCTTAATTTCAAGTTCATCGGACAAGAGCATAGTGTTCGAGACGAAGTAGTCGTCCTGTGCAGAAGATGTTGCGGTTGCTGCTGCAGGGGATGGCTCAGAATATTTATCTCCCAGGTAGCTTTGAAGCAATCGCCTGGTTTCTCCAGTAGCCCCCATGAGTACTGGTGCCAGCGATCGAAAAAGGCCATCAGGGGAGATAAGAAAATTTTCAGGAGTTACTTTTGCCGCCTGACTAAATACACTTATGGCAAGCTCCAGATCCCGCTTGGACTCAGCCGCTCGTGAATCAGGATCTGAATCAGGGTTTTCTGGTGTTGCCGATTGGTAATGTATTGTGTCACCTTGATGCTCGTCGTCAGAATCTTCTTCATGAAATGCCGGGTAGGGTGAAAGTTTTTCAGTATCTTTGTTGACGCCGAAGTGGTTATAGGGCAAAGCCCAGAGCTGTGAGGGTAGCAACAGGATATAAAGCAAACTGACCAAGAGTAAAATGCGCCTGTGCTGCAAGGCTATATCCGGAGATTTAATTACTTGAGCCATGTTGGCACCTCATAACTTCCTGATTTCAGGGATTGTCATCAAGAGGACCTTCCTATTCACTGGACAGTTTCCCAGCGGAGTGTTGAAAGGAAGATGTAACACAATATAGGATAGTTTTTTGGTGAGTACCTAAAAACTAAACCTGCTCAAGGGGCAGAGGGAATTGACGCTGTAAAAATTAAAGATTCAATGTTTATCCGTGGCTAGTTACTCAAAAATCTCTGAGAACCCTATTCCATCTAGCTTGCAAAGAAAGGGTGAGGGGAGTCATGATGCTCCCCCTGTCACGATTAATGGGTACTTGATCCTGATGAGTCTGCTCCAGACTCCCGGGGATCAAGTATCTGCCCCATGAAATGATTTTAGTTTTACCCCCGGAAAGAATAATGCCCCACGAAGTATCAC
>NZ_JAHHPR010000521.1:0-1463 GCF_024606255.1 Endozoicomonas sp. SESOKO3 | reverse complement strand
GACTGAAAAAGGCCATCAGGGGAAATAACAAAATTTCCAGGCATTTCTCGTGCTGCATGGCTAAAAACATTGATGGCAAGCTCAAGATTTCTTTGCGATTCATCCCCTTGTTGAGCAGGATATGAATCAGGCTTTACTGGTGTGGCCGATAGGAAAGACACCATGTCATGTTGAGTGTGGCCATTTTTGTTATGTTTACACATCGGGCAGGATGTAACAGCTTCACGACTGAAAAGAAAGCCGCATTCACATCTTTGAATCATTCGCAAGCTTTCTCCGGAAGTACCTGTGAATAACAGTGACAATGTGTGAATAAGGCTATCAGTGGAAATGAAAGAGTTTTCAAGAGTTTCTTGTGCTGAATGGCTGAGAACATCTACGGCAAGCTCCAGATATTCCTGCAATTGATCCGATCGTAAAGCGGGATTGGCTTGTGTTGCCGATTCGGAATGCGTTGTGCCATGTTGAGGGTGGTAGTTTTGATGTTGACAGACCGGGCAGCGTACAGAGTATTGGTGATCGTAAGTATAGCCACAGTTGTTACAAAGCACTGCCAGAAGCTGAGAAGGTAGCAACAGGCAACAGACTAAGCAGAATAATACCAGAACGACCCTGTATTGGCAGGCTATATCGAAAGATTTACTGGGTAAAAACACGTTTGAACCTTGTTGTCTTAATTTTAGGGTTTGGCTCGTAATAATCTCCCTATTTAATGGTTCGCTACCCTGCGAAAAAGTCAACCTAATGTGTAATTCGAAATCAAATATAGGATAGTTTCTTCGTGAGTGCTCAAAAAACTAAACCAGCTTGAAGGTCAGAGGGTACTGGCGCTTTATATATTGAAGATCAATTGCTTTTCGATAGTTACATACGCAACTTTAAATCTCTTAAAGTCCCTCACCCTTCCGCTTGCAGCAAGAGGGTGAGGGAGTTAGGAGGCTACCCCCCAATCCTTATTAATGGGTTTGCCATACTGAAGTGCCTGCGCCTAAGTTACCGGGATCAAGTATCTGCCCAATGAAGATGATTTTTTTTGTGATTATATTACGCAATATATAAAGAAATGGTCGCCTGAAACTGATTGATTTTCTCTGCGCTCTTCCCCCAAAAGATCTCATACAAGAAGTGTGTGTAACAGCTGCGGCTCGGGTTCCATCCTCATTAACCTCTATGGCACAATGCTGATTAAACACATTCAAATTAACAGGTACAGGAAGAGTTAGCATAGATCCTAAGCTGAGAACGTCTGTTAGAAGAGAATGTAAACGTAGATCTGCATTGCATAAAATTTGACTCAATTTTGTACCGGAATCAACTTTAAAGGGTGGAAGTCCAATATCCATTGTCGAGCGTGATAAGCACAACTCTTCGGAATCCAGTGATGAAAACAGTGTCATTAATATTTCTGGTGATACTTCGTGGGGCATTATTCTTTCCGGGGGTAAAACTAAAATCATTTCATG
>NZ_JAHHPR010000520.1:0-1427 GCF_024606255.1 Endozoicomonas sp. SESOKO3 | reverse complement strand
AACGACCATTCTGGCAATATCATCAAGCTCCATGCCACTCCGGGCGAAGAAGCGCCTGAGACGTTTACGCCCGGAGTCGATCACTGGACCAGATCGTTACTTAATCGCTGTCGCTTTTTTAGGGACAAAGGGCATCGTTCTGGTTTACATCAACAGGCTTGCGCTTTCGATGTTCTCTTTTGTGAGTCGACAGCGTTTGAGCATTCTTGCAGACCTTTCCACATGGCCGCTGTATGCCATCCTCTCCGACCACTGCTGCATAACAGGTCTGTTGTCCTCTGTGGTATCTGCTTTTGTGCTCCGACAGGGCTTTAATATTCTTGAAGACCTTTCTGCATGGCCGTTCTATGCCATCCTTACTGATCTCTGCCCCTTCACAGGTTTGTTGTTCGCTATGGTCTCTCCTTTTGTGATCTGACAGGTCTTGAGCACTCTTGCAGATTTTTCCGCAGGGTCGCGGCTGGCCATCCTCCCCGGCCAAGGTTACGTTACAGGTTTTTTTTCCGCTGTGCCTCTTTCTTTTGTGAGCCGACAGGGCTTTAATATTCTTGCAGACTTTTCCGCATGTCAGGTGTTGGTCCTCTCCCCCGTCCACTATCACATCACAGGTTTTTTGCCCGCTGTGAAATAATCTTTTGTGCTCCGACAGGGCTCTGGCATTTTTGAAGACCTTTCCACATGGCCGCTGCAAGCCGTCCTTCCTGACATCTGTCTCTTCACAGGTTTGTTGTTTGGTGTGGTCTCTTCTTTTGTGCTCCGACAGATCCAGCCTGCTATTGCAGACCTTCCCGCATAGTTGCGGCTGACCATATTTCAGGTTCACTATCACGTCACAGATTTTTTCCCCAATATGATATCTACTTTTGTGATTCGACAGAGCTTGAGCATTCCGGAAGATCCTTCCGCAAAGCCGCTGCTGGCCATTCTCCCAAGTTACTGTTGCGTCACAGCTTTTTTGCACGGTGTGCTTGCTGCTTTTGTGACTCGACAGGACTTTAGTATTCTTGAAGACCCTTCCGCATTGTCGCAGCTGAACATTCTTCCCGATCATGACCACGTTACAGGTTTGTTGTGCGGTGTGGTATCTGCCTTTGTGATCCGACAGAGCTCTGGCATCCCTGCAGACCATCCCGCATGGACGCTGTTGGCCATCCTCCCCAATCACTGTCACGACACAGGTGGGTTGCGTGGCAGCGTCAGTTGTAAAAGCAACCCCTGCACTCATTGATTCCAATGATTCCATTGAGTTGCAGCGTCCGCTTGAGGTGCCATCCACGGCACGCACATGTAGCTTAACTTGTGGGTGAGAATCGCATTGGAGTTGAATAATAGTGAGTTGATCCAATGTTTCGAAGAGTGAGAAATCTGTAAGGTCTTCAGAATCAAAACGACCTGTGCAACTAAAGCAATATCCATCGGCCAAATGA
>NZ_JAHHPR010000519.1:0-4481 GCF_024606255.1 Endozoicomonas sp. SESOKO3 | reverse complement strand
TCATTTGGCCGATGGATATTGCTTTAGTTGCACAGGTCGTTTTGATTCTGAAGACTTTACAGATTCCTTGCTTTTCGAAGCACGGGATCAACTTACTATCATTCAACTCCAATGCGATTCTCACCCACAATCTAAGCTAAAAGCGCATGTCGTGGATGGCACCTCCACCGATCGCTGCAACTCTATGGAGTCAATGAGTGAAGGGGTCGCCAGCGCTGCCACGCATCCCGCCTGTGTTGTGACAGTGATTGGGGAGGATGGCCAGCAGCGTCCATGCGGAATGGTCTGCAAGGATGCCAGAGCTCTGTCGGACCACAAAGGCAGATACCACACCACACAACAAATCTGTAACGTGGTCATGATCGGGAAGAATGGTCAGCTGCAACAATGCGGAAGGATCTACAAGAATGCTAAAGCCCTGTCGAGTCACAAAAGCAGAAAGCATAGCGGACAAAAAAGCTGTGACATTGCAGTCGCTTGGGAGAGCGGTCAGCAGCGGCTTTGCGGAAGGATCTTCCGGAATGCTGAAGCTTTGTCGTATCACAAAAGCAGAGATCACATCGGGCAAAAAATTTGTTACTTCATAGTGGTCGGGGAGAATGGTGAACAGCAGCCATGCGGGATAGTCTGCAGTAATTATAAAGCCCTGTTGAAACACAAAAGAAGCGTCCACATCAGGCAATCAATCTGTGAAGAGATTGTGATTCAGAAAGATGGCCAGCAGCGACCATGCGGAAAGGTCTTTCAGAGCTCTAAAGCCCTTTCGGATCACAAAAGATCCCACAGCGGGCAACAAACCTGTAACGTGATCGTGGATGGGAAAGATGGCCAGCAGCGGCCATGCGGAAAGGTCTGCAAGAATACCAAAGCTCTGTCAACTCATAAAAGCGGAGAACACACCGGACAAAAAATCTGTGACATAACAGTCATTGCAGAGGATGGTCACAAGCAACTATGCGGGATTGTCTGCCAGAATGCCCGAACCTTCTCGGATCACAAAAGAATGATCCACAGCGGTCAACAAACCTGTAAGGTGACGGTGACCGGTAAGGATGGCCAGCGATGGCCATGTGGAAAGGTCTTGGAGAATGCTAAAACCCTGACGGCTCACAAATTCACATTCCACAGCGGACAAAAAACCTGCGACGAGAACGTGCTTGGGGAAGATGGTCAACAGCGACCGTGCGGGAAAGTTTGCATGAGCTCCAGAAGCCTGTCGGATCACAAAAGAAAAGACCACTCCGGTCAACAAGTCTGTAACGAGACCGTGGTCGGGCGGGGTGGCCGGTCGCGGCCATGCGGAACGATCTGCAAGAATGCCTCAGCTCTGACCAATCACAAAAGTGGATACCACACGGGGCAAAAAACCTGTGCCATGACAGTAGTCGGGAAGGATGGTCAGCAACGACCATGCGGGACGATTTGGAAGAATGCCCGAGCCCTGGGGGATCACAAAAAAGTCACCCACACCCAGGAAAAAGCCTGTAACGAGACCGTGGTCAGGAAGGATGGCGATCAGCAGACATGCGGGATAGCCTGCAAGAATGCCAAAGTCCTGTTGGACCACAAAAGAATACATCGAAAACGCAGGCATCCTGATCTGGACGAGGACTTCAGGACTCAAAAAGTTAAAGTGAATAAGTAACGATCTGGTCTGGTGCATGACTTCAATAGTTTTTTAACAGAAAGCCTTTATCAGAAAAACATGCTTATTTTCTTGATCTATCCTTCCTCTCTGTGAATCAGAATGCAAGGATGGAATTATTAAACACTCACTCTTTGCGGCACTGATGTTATTGTTGCTACTACCGTTGTTGTCTGTCGTCTGTCAGGCCAAACCGTGTACGAAACGCTTTACTATCGAGCTTGAACAGAAGGCAAACTGTCCGACAAACCAGAGCATTTCTATAAAGCAGCGTGGCCCGCATAGATTTTCAGATGCTGTCAACACAATCGGCTTCGCAGGACAACCTTCATCACCTGATCAGAAACCACTCAGACCCGGCGGTTATGGGATAAAAACGATCCTTATTGGATCCATTTTATGGCAATGGCTTTACGCCACTCAACTGCTGGTTGGTTTCGAACTGATCCTGACCATCAAAGGCGCCCCTTTGTATTCCAAGCCTTATTCATGTGTACGTTTAAAAGCGGTTGTCGCCGTCTGTTGGCTTTTAAAAAATGCTTGGAACCAGGGCTCATCAAGGTTTAACCCGATTGAACAAGAAGAGGCAAGATCTCAGCTAACACGAGGGTATCACCCGTTTGCGATCACCACTATAATGCTCGGCTCTGGAGATAACTTGCCACAATACCCGCCATCAGAATCATCCGGCCAGCAACTCCCGGCAGCCAACAACTACTCTGCATGTTATTTCGCTCATCTCCTCTATTCTGACTCTGACGATGGTAACGAAAACCCTCAACAATACTTACACACTTTAGATTTAAATTGTTTCGTCCATCCATGTAGTGGCGTTTGTCAATTTCGGCCATCATTCGATAGTGGTGAGTCCATTGAATGGCCGCCGATTACCGCACAAAGTTCATGTCCCCATTTGACTGATGGATATTGCTTTAGTTGCATAAGTCGTTCTGAGCCTGAAGGCGCTATAGATTCCTCACTTTTCGAAACATTGGATCGACTCCCAGACATTCAACTCCAATGCGATTCTGCCCCACAATTTACGCCACAGCCGCACGGGAAGGTTTACAAGAATATTAATGCCCTGACGGATCACAAAGACAGATACCACAGGAGACAACAAATCTGTAACGTGATCGTGGTCGGGGAGGATGGCCAACAGCATTTGTGCGGGGAGGTCTGCAAGAATAGCAAAGCTCTGGCGGATCACAAAAGCAGATACCACTCCGGACAACAAACCTGTGACGTAATCGTGGTCGGGAAGGATGGCCAACAGCAGCCATGCGGAAAAATCTGCAAGAACATTAAAGCCCTGTCGACTCACAAAAGCGGGGAACACAGCGGGCAAAAAACTTGTGACGTAACAGTCATCGGTGAGGATGGCCAGCAGCGGCCATGCGGGAAGGTCTGCAAGAATGCTCAATCTCTGTCATCTCACAAAAGCAGCTATCACAGCGGGCAAAAAAACTGTGACGTTATGGTGGACGAGGAGGATGGTCAACAACGGCCATGCGGAAAGGTCTGCAAAAATGCTCGCTTTCTGGTGGATCACAAAAGAAGCGTTCACAGCGGGCAAAAAACCTGTGACGAGACTCTGGTTGGGGAAGATGGCCAGCTGCGACCCTGCAGCAGAATCTGCAAGAATGCTCAAGCCCTGTCGTATCACAAATTCAGACAACACCGCCGGCAACAAACCTGTGATATGACCCTGTTCAGCGATGATAGCCAACCGCGACCATGCAGGACGGTCTATAAGAGTGCTGCAGTCCTGTCGGGACACAAAAGAAAACATCAAAAAAACAAACCTGATGATCTGAACCTGAACGATCACCTCAGCCCAAAAAAGGTAAAGTGAATCAATAACGATCTTATCTGATACCCGTCATGTTTTTTCATTGCCAGCTCTGATGTTAAACAGATGGTAGTTAACAGAAAAGCTCGCTTATTTTCTTGATCTATCCTTTCTCTCTGTAAACCAGAATGCAAGGATAGAATTATTAAGCACTCAATCTTTGCGGCAACAGTGTTGCTGCTGAATTTGTTATCTGTGGGATGTCAGGCTAAACCGTCGACAGAGCTTTTCACTGTCAAGTTTGAACAGAAGGCAAAATTTCCATCAAACCAGAGCTTTTCTATAACACAGCGTGACCTGCATCCAATTTCAGGCATTGTCAACACAGACAGCTATGCAGGATCAGCTTCACTACCTGATGACAAACCATTTGGACCCCACGTTTACGGGATACAATCAGCCATTATTGAATCAATTTCGTGGCAGATGCATTGCTCCACTCACCTGCTGGTCGGTTATAAACTAATCCTGACCACCAGAAATGCTCCTCTGAATTCCAACTCTTATTCATGGCTACCTCTGGAAGTGTTTGTCGCTGTCGGTTGGCTCTTAAAAAGTTATTGGAACACCTATTCACCACTGTTTAACCCGGTTGAACAACAAGAGGTTACAGCCGTGCTGACACGCCAGAATCAACCGTTTAAGGCTATCGCTACAATGCTGGGTTCTGGAGAAAACCAACAACTGCATCAGCCATCAGAGCCGTCCACCCGGCAAGCCCGGGAACCCACTACACAGCATACTGACTCTTTCACTCGCCCGCCGAATTCAGACTATGACGGCGGTGACGGTGACCCTGAACAACACCAACATACTTTGGGCTTAAATTGTTTCATCCACCCCTGTCATGGCATTTGTCAGTTTCGAACAATATCCGATAGCATTGACCCCGCTGAATGGCAGCATCACTTCGGACAAAGTTCATGCCTTCATTTGGCCGATGGATATTGCTTTAGTTGCACAGGTCGTTTTGATTCTGAAGAC
>NZ_JAHHPR010000048.1:0-15264 GCF_024606255.1 Endozoicomonas sp. SESOKO3 | reverse complement strand
TTACCGTTAATGTCGTCGTTGCCATCTCCACCGTTGATGGTGTCAGCACCGGAACCCCCCCAAATAGTGTCGCCTCCGGCACCCCCGTTGATGGTGTTGGCTGACGCGTTACCGTATAACTGGTCGCCTGATAAATGGTCAGAACCGATAATATTTTCGATATCTGTCAGCGTATCGTTTCCGCCGCCACCATCAATGGCGTAGTCTCCTGACAAATCAACAATAACCGTCCCTGAATCTTGACTGTAATCAACGGTGTCTTCACCCGCCCCGCCATCCAGTGTGTCGGCACCGGCACCACCACGAAGCGTATCATTACCGGCTCCACCTTTGAGGTCATTGATGGCACTGTTACCGATGAGCGTATCATCGCCGCTGCCGCCAATAATATTTTCGATCTCGCGAAGGGTGTCCGTGCCTGCAGACGTGGTGGCTGTACCATCGTTGCCGGTTTCGGCCAGAGTCACGTTGACAGTGGCAGTGTACGCAGAGTAATCCACGGTATCGATATCTGTACCGCCATCCAGAATATCGTTGCCACCGCTGCCGTGGAATGTATCGTTGCCACCCATGCCACTGAGACTATTGATGTTGCTGTCACCGGTCATGGTATCGATAAAAGCACTACCGACGACATTTTCCACATTACGGACAGTATCGGTATTACCACCCTTGGCTACCGAGCCATCAGACGCACCAGCCAGAGTGACGGTCACGCCACTGCTGTTGGTACTGTAGTTGAGAGTATCAGTGCCGCTGCCACCATCCAGGATATCGGAACCATTGCTTGAGTGGATTGTGTCGTTCTGATCACCGGCACTGATGTTATTGTCCTCATTATCACCCGTGATGGTGTCCATGCCGTCTGTGGCAATAATGTTTTCGATATTGCGAAGTGTGTCTGTAGACGTGCCGTCATTGACGGTACCGTTACCGCTGCCATTGAGCACAACGGTGATACCGGAATTAGTGTGGTTACTGTAATCCGCCGTATCAGAACCTGTGCCGCCATCCAGGGTGTCTGTCCCTGTACCACTTTCCAGAGTATCGTCGCCAGCCATACCATTGAGGGTGTTATTGCCAGTGTCTCCGATCAGGGTATCGTTGTTGCTGGAGCCAGTGACATTTTCAATATTTTTGAGTGTGTCGGTATCACTGCCATGAACCGCACTGCCGTCAGAAGAGTCCCTCAGGGTAACGGTCAAACCATTGCCAGAGCTGTTGAAATGGGACGTGTTGTAATCCACCGTGTCGCTGCTGCTGCCGCCATCAAGAGTGTCGTCGCCATCAGAGCCATAAATAGTGTCTGCGCCGGCACCGGCATTGATCGAATTGCTGACACTGCTGCCGGTTAGAGCGTCGTTATGATTACTGCCAATAATATTTTCAATATTCCTCAGGGTATCAGTGCCCTGATCGACGCTGCTGCCTGTCTCGCTTGTCAGGTTGACGGTCACGCCATTGGTAGCGCCACTGTAATCCACCGTATCACCCAGACTGCTGTGAGCCCCTCCCTCCAGCACGTCATTACCGGCACCACCGATCAGCGTGTCGTCGCCCGAGCTGCCATCGAGGGTATTATCACCACTGTCACCTGTCAGCGTATCGTCGGAGAAACTGCCGGTAATATTTTCGATCTCGTAGAGGTTATCGGTGCCATTGCCGGTGGCTACGCCGGTGGTCAGGTTGACATTCACCGCGCCACCGTCAGCGTAACTGACGGTATCATTACCGGTGCCACCGTATATTTCATCGTCACCGGCGTTGCCTTGCAGTGTGTCCGCACCACTGTCACCGTAGAGAGTATCGTTGCCAAAACCGCCTTTCAGCAGGTCATCGTCTCCCCCTCCACGCAGGATATTGGCCAGGGAACTGCCGGTAATATCATCGGCCTGACCGCCCCCGGTAACGTCTTCAATTCCGGTGATGCTACTGTCGGATGAACCGTAACCATCCTGAGTGGCTTTTCCGTCACCAAGGTTAAGGTCAATGGCGTGGGTCGCTGTACTCAGGTCAAGCAGGTCATTATTACCACTGCCGCCATCAATAGTGTCGTCGCCCTGACCACCATTCAGGGTGTCATTGTCATCACCACCTTGAAGCGTGTCGTCACCGGCACCGCCGTCAATCCGGTCCTGACCGGCATTACCTTGCAATGTATTGTCGTCACCGTTACCGGTGAAAATGTCGTCACCACTGCCCCCGACCACACTTTCAATACCGGACAGGGTGTCAGTGACCCCGCCGACGCTTGCCGTTTGTGAAACATTGGACAGGTCAACGGTAACTGCCGAACTCTCACTGGCATAGTCAACGGTATCATTGTCACCGGCCTGTTCACCGCCATCCAGTGTGTCGGCACCGGCACCCCCCGTCAGATAATCATTGCCATCACCGCCTTCCAGATGGTCCGCACCATCACCACCGGACAAGGTGTCATCATTGTCATTACCCACCAGATGATTCGCGTTGGCATCCCCTGTCAGGTTGTCAGATTGGGCACTGCCACGGATATTTTCAATATTGCTGAGGGTGTCGTTGGAACCTTCACCATCCGCAGCATTCGTCCCCACCAGATCACTAAGGTCAGCGGTAACACTGCCAATAGCGCCGCTGTAATCCGCCCAGTCCCCGGTGCCTGCACCGCCGTCGAGATTGTCATTACCGGCACCGCCAACCAGCGTATCATTGCCGGAACCACCGTTCAGCGTGTCGCCTTCCGCGCCACCTCGCAGGGTATCGTCATCATCGCCGCCATTGAGGGTATCAATGCCATCCCCTCCCTCAAGCACGTCATCACCAGCATCACCGTTGAGCGTGTCGGCACCGGCATCGCCACGCAATGTATCGTTATGGTTACCGCCGTGGAGAGTGTCGTCATTGGCACCACCTTCCAGGGTATCGTCGTCATCTCCGCCCTCCAGGGTATCATTGCCATCACCGCCAAAGAGCTGGTCCTGACCGGCATCGCCACGCAACGTATCGTCGTCTGCCTCGCCATAGAGGGTGTCATTGTCCGATCCCCCTTCAAGGGTGTCTGTCCCGGCTCCACCATAGAGCGTGTCCTGACCGGCATCTCCATAAAGCAGGTCATTGTTGTCATGACCCTCCAGCCTGTCGTTGCCGCCACCGCCATGGAACTGATCGACGCCAGTGCTCCCGGTCAGCACATTGACATCAGCACTGCCCGTGACAACACCACCGTTAGCGCCCAGCGTGACATTCTCGATATTGGTAATACTGGAATCGCTGGTACCGTAACCATCGTTGCTTGCGCTACCTGCCTGAAGATCAATATTGACCGCTTGTGTGGCTCCGGTTAACAGCAGGGTGTCGGTTCCTGCCCCGCCGTCGATGGTGTCGTCACCGGCACCTCCATCAAGAGTGTCCTCACCGGTGCCCCCATCAAGAGTGTCGTCACCGGCGTCCCCATCAAGAGTGTCATCACCGTCTTCGCCCCAGAGCGTGTCATTCTCTGTGCCACCTGAAAGGCTATCCTGACCCGTGCCACCCTTGAGGAAATCCTCACCCTGACCCCCCGTCAGGATGTCATTGTCCGCATTACCCTCGATGTCATCATCACCACCACCGCCAGAGAGCGTGTCATCACCGCCGCCCCCTTCAAACCGGTGACTGTCGGTATTACCGGTCATGGTGTCGTTGTTGGCAGTACCGATAATAGTTTCAATATTAAGCAGCGTGTCCTGACCACTTTCACCGTCATTACTCACCTGATTACTAGCCAGATTCATATCAACAGTGATCGCCCCCTTGCCGCTGTAGTCGACCGTATCGGAATCACTGCCTCCATCCAGGGTATCGTTACCGGTGCCACCATAGAGAGTGTCATTCCCGGCATCGCCATTCAGAGTGTCATTGCCAGCATCGCCGTAGAGGCTGTCTGTACCGGCACCGCCATTAATGGTGTCAACACCACCATTACCTCTCAGGGTATTGGCATTGTTATCACCGGTCAGGGTATCGTCATGAGCCGTGCCGCTGATGTTCTCTATGCCTTCCAGAGTATCGGTATCGGTGCCATCATTAGCCGTTCCGTTACCGTTGGCAGTCAGCGTGACAGTGACTGCGCTGCCATGGGCACTGTAATCAGCGGTATCACCGTTACTGCCGTGGGTTCCGCCCCTCAGGGTATCGGCACCGGCCTTGCCGTAAAGGGTGTCATCTCCGCCCTGGCCATCCAGAATATTGACTTCAGCAGTACCTGTCAGGGTGTCATTACCGGAACCACCCATCACAGACTCAAAATTGGCAATGGTGTCAGTATCGGCCCCATCCACCACCGAAGATGAACCCAGGTCCACCGTCAGGCCTGTGGTATTGTCAGAATAATCCAGGGTGTCGTTATCATTGGCGTTTTCGCCACCATCCAGGATATCACTGCCACTACCACCCTTAATGGTGTCATCCCCTTCATCACCGTTCAGGGTATCGTTGCCACCCCTGCCTTCCAGAGTGTCATTACCGATTCCGCCGTCATAACGGTTAGCCGTGTTATCACCGATGATATGGTCGTCACCCGCACCCAGCACCAGGTCTTCAATGTCGATCAGGGTATCGACATTGCCACCGCCGAGATCGACCTGAAAACTACTTCCGCCTCCTGAACGGTCAATAGTCAGCGCTCCGGCGAAGGTGCTGTAATCCACCCGGTCATTACCCAGCCCACCATCGAGTGTGTCAGCACCAAGGCCCCCTTCAAGAATGTCGTCACCGTCCTGCCCCAGCAACACGTCATCGCCATCGCCGCCGGTCAGGGTATCGGCACCATTGCCACCTTCCAGTTGGTTCGCTTGAGCATCACCCTCGATGGTGTCATCGTTGCCTGAGCCAATGACATTCTCAATGCCTGTGAGTGTGTCATTGGCACCATCACCATCGTTGCTGGCTGCGCCGCTAAGCAGGTTTACATTGATAGCACTGGCAGCATCGCCGTAATCGGCGGTATCGATGCCAGCACCGCCGATAAACGTATCTACCCCTCCCGCACCATAAAACGTATCGTTGCCATCACCGCCGGTCAGATGGTTGTTTGCACCATCCCCCCGAATAGAATCATTGTGAGCAGTGCCAACCACATTTTCGATATCGATCACCACATCACGGTTGCCGTAGCCATCATTGGTGGCTTCTTTATTGGCCAGGTCAATGGTCAGGGCTCCGGAGGCGGCGCTGTAGTCGGCGGTATCACTCAGGCTATTGTCGGTTGCGTCATCGCCACCACGCAGGGTATCCGCACCGTCACCACCGACCAGGGTATCCGCACCGTCACCACCATGAAGGATGTTGGCAAGGTCATTACCGGTTAACCTGTCATCGTTACTACTGCCGGCGAGGTTTTCGATGCCTGCCAAAGTATCCGTGTCGCTGGTGGCGGCATCAGTGGCTGTGCCACTACCAGCGCCACCATCGGTCAGTGTTGCCGTGACTGCGCTGCCATGCCCTGTGTAATCTGCCGTATCAGTGCCCTGGCCGCCATCGAGGGTGTCATTGCCAGCGCCGCCCTGCAGAGTATCATCACCCGCATCCCCCACGAGCTGATCATCGCCGCCACTGCCACTGAGGGTATCGTTGCCACCATTGCCACGAATCGTATTGTCGGCATTGTCGCCGGTTAGCGTGTCGTTGTTACTGCCGCCGGAAAGGTTTTCGATACCCGTGAGGGTATCCTGGCCTGTTTGGCCATCGTTGTTTTGTGACTGATCAAGCAGGTTGATGGTGACGGACTGAGTCTGGGCACTGTAATCTGCGGTATCAATACCGGCATCACCCTGCAGGTCGTCATTACCTGAGCCACCGATCAGAATATCGTCGCCATTACCACCTTTGAGGGTATCGTCAAGATCTCCGCCATCCAGGGTATCATTACCCTCCTGACCTTCCAGAGTGTCGGTACCGTCGAGTCCATTGAGGGTGTCATCCTGGTCGCCCCCCCAGAGGGCATTGGCGAGGTGGTTGCCGGTCAGCGTATCGGCATGGTTACCGCCCATCAGGTTTTCAATGGACTGGAGAGTGTCCTGACCACCCAGGGTGTCGTTGATCGGGGCGCTGGTAGAAAGGTCAATGGTCAGGCCGGATACAGCATCCCGGTAATCAGCGGTATCAATGCCGCCATTACCATTCAGGGTGTCGTCGCCAGAACCACCCGACAGAGTATCGTCGCCCGTACCCCCATCAAGGGTATTATCGGCAGAATCACCGGTCAGGGTGTCATTACCGGAGCCACTGACGACATTCTCAATATCAAAAAGGCTATCCCGATCACCATGGCCATCATCATTATTAGTATCGTCTGCCAGATTAATCAGGACATTGTTGGTCTGGTAGCTGTAGTCGGCGGTATCCGTGCCATTACCGCCTCTTAAGGTATCATTGCCAGCCTCACCCACCAGCCGGTCATCACCATCGCCGCCATCCAGCTCATTCACTTGACTGCTTCCGGTGATGGTATCGTTATTGTTAGTTCCGACGATATTTTCAATATCAACCAGATTATCAACATCTGAATTACCACCACTGAAAGTGGCAGTCCCCGAACCCGAACCACCATCAAGATCAACGGTCAGTTCAGCACCTGATACCGAGCTGTAATCCACCGTATCAGACCCCGCACCGCCATCAATGGCATCGCTGCCTGCACCTTCGATGAAGGTATCCGCTCCGTCACCACCGAACAGCTGGTCGTTACCGGCATTGCCCGTAATAGTGTCATCACCCAGCCCTCCTTCAATGCGGTTGACGCCACCATCGCCGATCAGAGTGTCATTGTGATCACCGGACAAGATATTTTCGATATTATTCAGCGTGTCTGTGAGGGCACCCAGCTCTTTCGCCCGGTTTGTGGTGAGATCCACTTCAACAGCCGCGGAGGCATCGGTGTAATCCACGGTGTCAGTGCCTGCACCACCGTCCAGCAAGTCGGTTCCTGCACCACCTTGCAGGATGTCATCCTGATTGCCACCATAAAGTTTGTCATCACCGTCTGCCCCACTGAGGGTGTCGGTACCGTCATTGCCATAAAATTCATTGTTATTGCTATCGCCTGTAGCCTGGTCATTGCCTGCACCAAGCCGGATAATCTCGATATTACTCAGGGTATCGCTACCACCCAGACCATCATTGTTCGTAGCCTGATTAGCCAGATCAACGACAATGGCCTGGCTACTGGTGTTTGCGGAATAATCAACGGTGTCGGTATCATCACCGCCATCAAGCGTGTCATTGCCTGCAGCACCGTTCAGTGTATCGTTACCCGAACCACCGGAAAGCGCGTTATCTGCGCTGCTCCCTGTCAGGCTGTCGGCACCATCAGAACCAATGAGGTTCTCAATATTACGGAGTGTATCGGTATCAGATCCGGACACAGCCGAGCCGTCCCCTCCCACAACCAGCGTTGCCAGAACGGTCTGACCTGCCCCCAGGTTGCTGTAATCGACGGTATCAATATCATCACCGCCATCGATAATGTCGCTACCGCCTCCTTCAATAAACACGTCATTACCGGCTCCGCCTTCGAGGGTATCGACACCATCACCACCGGTCAAAGTATCGTCGCCGGCATTCCCCCTGAGGGTGTTGGCAGCCGCTGTCCCGGTCAGAACATCGTTACCGCTGCCGGAACTGACTGCTTCAAAATTGCTGATGGTGTCGACATTGTTCGAGCCAGCGTTAACCGAGGCATTGTTGAGGTTTACGGTCAGGTCATTGGTGTGGTCGGTGTAATCCAGTGTGTCAAAACCAGTGCCTCCATCCAGGTCATCGTTTCCGGCTCCGCCGCTGATGGTGTCATTGTCATCCTCGCCGCGAAGGGTGTCGCTGCCATCACCGCCGTAAAGAGTATCGTTCTGGTTACCACCATAGAGTGTATCGTCTGCGCCTTCACCGCGGAGGGTGTCGATGCCATCCAGCCCCTCGATAACATTGGCTGCGCTGTCGCCGGTCAGGGTGTCATCGTGGTTACTGCCCCTGATGTCCTCAATGCTATTCAGAGTGTCATTACCATTGGCACCCGATGCAGTGCCTGCGGTCAGGTCGACGGTGACGCCAGCCGAGGCATCATCATAATCGGCCCGGTCAGCCGTGCCATCGCCACCGATCAGGTCATCATCACCCAGGCCACCCTTGAGAACATCGTTTCCTTCACGACCTTCCAGCCGGTTATTCAGGCTGTCACCCGTCAGCGTGTCGCCGAGGGTGCCGCCAATCAGGTTCTCAATACTGTCCAGAGAATCCTGGCCACCGTCGCCATCGCTGGAGACCAGCTTATTTGACAGACTGGCGGTGACAACGCCGGTAACACCACTGTAATCAGCGGTATCGCTGCCAGTGCCTCCTTCCAGCGTGTCGTTGCCGCTATTACCACGCAGGGTATCGTCGTTATCGCCGCCTTCGAGGGTATCTGCCCCTCCTCCACCAGACAGGATATCGTCGCCAGCCAATCCGCTTAGCGTGTTGTTCTGGTTATCACCCGTCAGCGTGTCGTTATTGAGGCTGCCGGTAACATTCTCAATGCTGTCCAGAGTATCGCTGGAGGACTCGCCGTCGTCAGAAGCCTGATTCAGGGCTGCGGAAAGATCTACCGTTACTCCGAACCGGGCATCGCTGTAATCCGCCGTATCGGTACCCGCACCCCCCTTGAGGGTGTCAGTGCCGGCACCACCACCGAGGGTGTCGTTATCCGCACCCCCTTCCAGAATATCGTTGCCAGCCATGCCCTTGAGCGTGTCATCACCGGCACCGCCTGCAAGCGTGTTGGCCTCAACGTCACCGGTCAGGGAATCTCCGCTGGCGCTACCGATCAGGTTTTCAATATCAATCAATGCATCATAACTGCCATCACCGTCATCAGTCGCTGCCGTGTTGGACAGGTCAGCGACCACCGCACCGGCAGCGCCGCTGTAATCCACCGTATCGACATCAGAACCGCCACTGCCGACCAGCCGATCCTGACCGCCACCACCGATCAGGATGTCATCGCCGCCGCCGCCGGTCAGCACATTGTTTCCGCCATCGCCTGTGAGTAAATCGCCAGCGCTGCCCCCGGTGACGTTCTCTATGTTTACCAGAGTGTCCCGGGCACCGCTGCCGTCATCGTTCTGGGACTGGTTTTGAAGGTTGATGGTTACCGCCGTGTTACGGGCGCTGTAATTCGCCGTATCACCGGTTGCATTATTACTGCCGCCATCGAGAGTATCCGCACCGTCGCCACCGACCAGGATGTCATCACCGCCTTCACCATAGAGCCGGTCAACACCGCCATTACCGCTCAGAGTATCGTTGTCCTGACCGCCATAAAGATCATTGGCGTTGTTATCGCCGGTTAAGGTATCGGCGTGATTACTGCCACGGAGGTTTTCAATGCTGACCAGTGTGTCTGTGGCGTCGCCACTCACTGCTGCCTGAGGCGTACCAGAAAGGTTGGCATTAACGGAGCCAACAGCCGTGCTGTAGTCCGCAGTGTCGGTGTCGGTGCCACCATCAAGGGTATCGCTGCCGAGGCCACCCGTCAGGGTGTCATCGCCGCTGCCCCCCCTGAAGGTCGTCATTACCGCTATTGCCCTGGAGTGTATCATTACCATCGCCGCCTGCTATGAGATTGTTGTGAGTATCGCCGGTGAGGGTATCACCCAGCCCGCTGCCTGTGATGTTTTCAATGTCGATAAGGGTGTCTGAATCCCCTGTCCCATCGGTGGCGGTGCCGCTGTCCAGGTCAACCGTTACCGCACGGCTATGGTTGCTGTAATCTGCCGTGTCACCGTTGGTTTCACCGTTGGCACCGCCATTGAGAGTGTCACTGCCGCTGCCGCCGATCAGGGTGTCATCACCATCGTTACCGAACAACTGGTCAGCGCCGGCATTGCCACTCAGGGTATCGTCGCCGTCATTGCCCCGCAGGATATTGGCATCACCATCACCCGTCAGCGTGTCGTTGTGATTGCTGCCGTTAATATTCTCAATGCTGGTCAGGGTATCGGTGTCGCTGCCAATGGTGACGGTATCGACATTACCGGATATATCCGCCACCACACCGGCAGACGTCAGGCTGTAATCAACGGTGTCATTACCACTGCCGCCATCGAGGCTGTCACTGCCGAGGCCGCCATCAAGGGTATCGTCGCCATCGCCGCCTTGCAGAGTGTCATCACCGGCATCACCATAGAGCGTGTCGGCATCATTGCCTCCCTGAAGGGTATCGTCGCCATCGCCACCAAGCAGCGTATCGTCACCACCGCCACCCTCTAGCACGTTGACCTGACTGTCGCCGGTAATGCTGTCACCATTGGCACTGCCGACAATATTCTCGATGCTGTTCAGCGTATCCGTAGCTCCTGAACCGTCGGTGGCGTTGGGCGTAGCGTCGGCAAGATTCACGGTAATGCCACTGGCATCATTGCTGTATACGGCGGTATCAATGCCAGCGCCACCTTTTAACTGGTCAGCACCCAGACCACCTTCGAGGCGGTCTGCATCGTCACCGCCTTCCAGTATATCGTCACCCTCACCGCCAATCAGGGTGTCCTCACCCGCCTCGCCCCTGAGGGTGTCAGCATCCTGTCCCCCGTCCAGTGTGTCGTTGTCGGCACCACCGGCCAGTACGTCCTCTCCCCGTCCTCCATTAAGGGTGTCATCACCGCCTTGACCTAGCAGGTTATTGGCGTTGTCATCACCGGTCAGTGTGTCGGCAAACTGGCTGCCGGTGATATTTTCAATGCTGATCAGGGTATCAGTGGCATCACCATCGACAATGGCCGTATCACTTGCGCCAGAGAGGTCTGCTGTAACAAATCCCGATGCACCGGTGTAATCTGCGGTATCGCCGTCACTGCCCTCGCCACCGCCGTCCAGCGTATCGGCACCGGCACCACCGGCCAGGGTATCATCGCCAAGGCCGCCAGAGAGGGTATTAGCATTGGCATCGCCGGTCAGGGTATCTTTAAAGTCACTGCCGATGACGTTCTCTACGTTGGTGACGGTATCGGTAAAACCACTGCCATCGCTGGCCTGGGTAGCAGAGAGATCGACAACCACACCAATACCGTCACTGTTAGCATCCTGGTCAGAGGCGTAACTGAGCGTGTCCAAACCCGTGCCGCCGTCGATGGTGTCAGCGCCTTCCCCTCCTACCAGCGTATCGGAGCCGTCACCGCCTTCAAGGGAATCATCACCCTGTCCGCCTGTCAGGCTGTCGTCACCATCACCGCCCCGCAGCCTGTTGGCAGCCGTATCGCCTGTCAGCAGATCATTGCCGCTGCTGCCAGTGACATTCTCTATTCCGATCAGGTCATCCTGACCACCGCCATCACCATCATCCGTCGCCTTGCTGATAGACAAATCGACGGTGACCGCACTGGCCGCCAGCGAGTAGTCGGCAGTATCACCTACCGCCGTATTGGCACCACCTTCCAGACGGTCATTGCCTGCCCGTCCTGTCAGGGTGTCATCCCCTGCATCGCCATAAAGTGTATTGGCGTTGCCATCGCCGATGATCAGGTCGTCATGGCTGCTGCCGCGAATATTATCGATATCATGGAAGGAATCCTGGCCGCCATCACCGTCATCTGTCGCGGTACCGCTCGTCAGGTTGGCAGTAACGGCTGCTGCCGCGCCGGTGTAATCAGCGGTGTTCTCACCGCTGCCTCCCCGGAGGGTATCATTGCCTTGCCCACCCGCAAGGGTGTCGTTGCCCAGACCACCAGACAGCTCATTATCATCGTTATTTCCGGTCAGGCTGTCGTTATGGTCACTGCCAACCACGTTTTCAATGCCACTCAATGTATCAGTGTCACCAAAACCATCGGAGGCAGTGCCACCGTCCAGATCCACGGTAACAGCCTGATTACTGGTGCTGTAATCCACGGTGTCTATACCATCACCGCCTGCCAGCTGATCATTATCACGGCCACCCACCAGCAGGTCGTCACCGTCGCCACCGGTCAATGCATTGGCGTTATTGTCACCCGTCAGGATGTCATCACCGGAACCGCCGGTGACATTTTCGATGTCGTTCAGAGTGTCGGTATTGATTCCGCCTTCAGTCACCTTGTTATTCGCCAGTGACAGATTAACCGTGACAATGCTGGTGTTGTCACTGTAATCTGCAGTGTCGCTGCCCGCTCCACCATTGAGGGTATCTGCCCCAGCCCCGCCCATCAGGATATCATTGTCATTACCGCCATTGAGGGTGTCATCACCGCCATTACCGAGCAGCGTATCCGCACCGGCATTACCCGAAAGAACGTTGTTTCCAGCATCACCGGTGAGACTGTCATCTTTGTTGGTACCGGTCAGGTTTTCAATGTTCTGCAGAACGTCCTGACCACCTTCGCTGTCAGTAGCCAGACCATTAGCCAGACTGGCTGTGACACCGTTGGTGCCATCGGTAAAGACCACCGTATCGCCGTCGGCACCATGACTGCCACCATCCAGAGTGTCATTACCGGCACCGCCGGTCAGCGTGTCGTCACCGGCTCCGCCAGAGAGTTCGTTGCCCTGAGTGGTACTGTCAGTGCCGGTCAGGGTGTCGTCACCACTGCCGCCGATCAGGTTCTCGACATTGCTGTAGGTGTCACTGCCACCGCTGCCGTCGTTGCCGAGGCCAGTCCGCAGGTTGGCGGTGACACCAACGGAGATACCGGCATAAGTGACCGTATCGACGTCCGAACCACCCTCGAAATTGTCTGCCCCGGTACCGCCAGAGAGGGTGTCATTGCCGTCGTCACCCTGGAGCGTGTCGGCGCCTGCACCGCCACTGAGGATGTCATCGCCGCCACTGCCGGATAGAACATTGTCGCCTGCATCGCCCGTGAGCGTATCACCGACACTCCCTCCGGTGACGTTCTCTATGTCCACCAGAGTGTCCTGAGCACCGCTGCCATCATCGTTCTGAGATTGGTTATCAAGGTTGATGGTTACCGCCGTGTTACGGGCACTATAGTCAGCCGTATCACCGGCTGCACTATGACTGCCACCATCGAGAGTATCCACACCATCGCCACCGACCAGAATGTCATCGCCGCTTTCACCATAGAGTCGGTCAGCGCCGTCATTGCCGGACAGGATATCGTCGGCCTGACCGCCATGAAGATCATTGGCGTTGTTATCGCCGGTTAAGGTATCGGCGTGATCACTGCCACGCAGGTTTTCAATGCTGATCAGTGTGTCCGTGTCGCCACTGACTGTCGCCTGAGGGGTGCCGGAGGAAAGGTTGGCATTGACCGAACCAATAGCTGTGCTGTAGTCCGCCGTGTCTGTGTCGGCACCACCATCAAGGGTATCGCTGCCGCGGCCGCCAGCCAGGATGTCATTGCCTCCTTCACCTTTAAGTTCGTTGTCTTGGGCATCACCACTGATCGTATCCTGAGCAGCACTGCCAATAATATTCTCAATGCCATACAACTGGTCACTGCCACCGTCGCCATCATCACTGGCTGCATTGGCAGAGAGATCAACAGTGACTCCTGCCGCTGCCAGTGAATAGCTGACGGTATCCGTGTCCTGACTGCCCGGATTTACGCCCGCAGCTTCTGTCTCTCCATAGAAAGTGTCATTACCGGCACCACCACGCAGCAGGTCGTCACCCCCATTACCGCTGAGTACGTTGTCACCACTATCACCTACCAGCCTGTCGTTGTTGCTGCCACCCGTGACATTCTCAATATTAATCAGGGTATCGGTGCCGGCATCAATGCCGTTGGTATGGGTCAATGAGCCATCCAGGGCAACCGTCACGATACCGGTGCTGCCGGAATAGTCAGCGGTATCGCTCCCAGCGCCACCGTCCAGAGTGTTGCTGCCCCCCCTGCCTGTGAGTGCATCATCCCCGGCACCACCCATTAGCTGGTTATTGGCACTGTCCCCCAGCAGGCGGTCATCACCGCTGCCGCCAGTGATATTCTCAATACCCACCAGTGTGTCAGTGCCGCTGAGCGTACTGCTGGCAATACCGGTATCCAAATCTGCATTCAGATCGGTTGAGTCGGCACTGTAATCGGCGGTATCTCCGTTCGTTGTCTGGAGACCGCCATTGAGAGTGTCATTACCGCTCCCGCCGGTGAGCCGGTCATCACCGTCCCCTCCCAGCAGGGTGTCTTCGCCCCCACCACCATCGAGAACATCGTCACCGGCATTACCCGTCAGCGTGTTAGCATCCGTGTTGCCCGTTAGCTGGTCATTGCTGGAGCCGCCTATGACATTTTCAATGCCTGAAAGAGTGTCCTGGCTGCCAGTGCCATCATTGGCCACCACGCCGTTGGCCAGATCAACCTGAAGGCCGATGGTAGCGGCACTGTAATCAACCGTGTCACCGTGGGTTTCATTGCCATCACCGCCAGTCAGCTGATCGGCTCCAGAGCCACCAATGAGTGTGTCATCACCATCACCGCCTTCGAGAATATCGATGCCTGCGCCACCGGACAGTTGATCGTCACCGGCATTTCCCCGGAGCACATTACTTTCATTACTCACACCGGCGGTAATAACATCGTCACCAAAGCCGCCCAGCACATTCTCAATACTGGTTAGAGTATCGGTGTTATTGAAACCATCATTGCTGGCCGTATCATTTTCCAGATCAACAACAATATTGCCGGTTACTGTGGAATAGTCAGCCGTATCGCTTTCTGAACCAGTGCCACCATCGAAAACATCACTGCCATCGCCGCCCACGAAAGTATCTTCACCGTCCCCACCCTGCAGGTGGTTATTGAGCTCATTGCCGATCAGCAAGTCGTTTCCTGCGGAACCTTTGGCATTTTCAATATTTTTCAGGCTATCGGTTCCACCGTCACCATCCAGGGCAGCATTGGCATCAATGCCGTATGAAGCGTTGTGATCTGTGCCGGAAAGGTTAACCGTCACCGCTGAAGAAGCTTCACTGTAATCGACCCAGTCGCCAGTCTGGCCATTAAGGCCCCCATCCAACGTATCGTTACCCCCCCGGCCCATCAGTGTATCGTCACCGCTGCTGCCAGTGAGGGTGTTTTCAGCAGAGGTGCCTTTCAACACATCGTCTCCGGAACCACCGGAAACGTTCTCAATGGAAATCAGCGTGTCCTGTCCCGACGCTGTTATAACGGGGTTGTGGATATTATCCAGGTCGACTGTGACGCCGGTGGTCTCGTTGCCATAACTGACGGTATCGCTTCCCGCACCACCGTCCAGCCTGTTGGTACCGCCACCACCGCCCAGGGTATCATTCCCATCCAGGCCGAATATTTCATTATCCCCGGTATCCCCAAGCAGTATGTC
>NZ_JAHHPR010000518.1:0-2515 GCF_024606255.1 Endozoicomonas sp. SESOKO3 | reverse complement strand
ACAACGCCTGAACCAGTTGGGCATAGGGGAAGTGGTTCTCATAAGCGGCCTGTTCTAACCCTGTGCGCTGCCGACTGTCGAGGGTGCTAGCCAGATTGATGGTTATGACTGGTTGGTCACTGGATGTATCTGCAGAAGCTCCGGAACAAGCCAGTATCTGCAGGGTTTTTGTTTTTCCATCCTCCAATTGATTTTGCAATGTGTCGAGTTTTGCATCGGGCGCAGGGCTTTCTTCAGAGCTCTGGCAGTGTGGTGTCTTTATTGCCCTGTTCAGCTCACCCGGAAAGTTATGATCCATTTCTCTAATCCAGTTTGATATTTCTATGGATTGAGTCAATGCCGTTTCGAAATCGATTATACTCAAGACTGACTTTTGGGTGGTGGTTTTCTTGTTTCCTTTTTTTGAGCATTCAGCCGAATCAGGTGCTGTGATCTTATTGTGATGAGCTACCGCAGAGCTTTGATCATCAGGGATTGCTTCTAATTTGATATCAACCTTTACTGGCGCAGTTGCAATGTCGCTTATTTCTGGCTTGACCGTTTTTATCCGTTTCTGTTTATTCTTATGGGAATCTAAATCTGAGTCATCTGTTATCGCCTCTTTACCTTCAATGTAAGTAGCGGTAGAAACTGCTCTATCATGTTGGTCGATACCTTTTTGCTCACCCACAGGATTTTTCGCCTTAACACTGCTTTCCTGTTCACTGTCAGGCAGGGGCTTGATATATGGATGCAGAAATTCCGGTAATCTGGATGATTCTGAAAAACTGCTGAGGACTGACTGCTGAATAATGGCCTGAACCTGTTGCTCAGTGTCACTCGCCAGCAAGATTTTTAACACATTTTGAGCATTTTGCACCCGTCGTGTTGAATCAATCCTTGGGTTGGTTTGATCAAGTTGCATGTCCTGCAGCAGTTTTTCAACCAGAGCAGGCAAGTTTGTCATAAGCAGTTTGGAACCTATGGCAAAAGGTTCTACACGCATGAAATCGAAATACCCTTCAGGACCGGCAGAAATATCGATAGACAAAATTCGCCATTTTTTTTGTCTTACAACGGGCGAACCCCATTGTTTTTCCTTTGTTTGTATCGGGAAAGCAATTGATCTTTAAGGTGTGCAGTAGCCCTCTGCGCTGTAATTCTTTTGGGTTGGCTAAAACTATGGTGTGAATGTTGTTGCGTCTGACGGTGGTGCCGGGCAGGGCGTCTCTCAGCTTTTCCTCTAACGAGGCTGATATGGTTTCCAGACTTGTAATATCCTCAACTGCCAGGTCAATATCATTGGTAACAGGAACCTTGCCAAGTTCAGTGGGTTTAACTGAAGACGAAAGATGTTGCCATCTGGCTAATCCACCATAGACAAGAGCATCTTCAGTACCAGATATAACTCTCTCTGCTTCTGTATAGGTTTTTCTAAAAACAGGTGCAAGCACCACAAGTGCAGGAATCACATAGCGGATGTCCTGTTTTTTTACTAAAAATGAGCCCTCGGAATAATTTTTTAAATGATCATCCATAGATTGTATCTTGTCGTTTATTGAAGATATGGAGAGATCCGGAGCTATAAAGGGGATATATTTACTGGCAGAGTCTTGCCAGAAAAAAATCACTGCTCCAAGAACGTTTTTACTAATGTAAAATGTGCCATCAGGATTCTCTTTATCGTCGAATGGGTGACAAGCAAGACGTAATGTATTGTAAAAACTGAATAGGTTTTGTCCTTGTTCCCCCTGCATGAATTTATCGGGTGCAGTAAACGCCTGTTTTAGTCCTTCGCTGGCAGATTTTATGGACGCCTTTTTCAGTAGCTCTTCGCTGGCAGAATTTATGGCGTTGTATTGAAGATTTTCCCGGTATAACAAAATGTCTTTTTGCCACTGTGGAAACAGTTCCCATAAAGCATTTTCAGATCGACTGTCTCTCAGCCAGTCACTTTCCTGTTTATTTAAGTGGGAGCTGGTCAGGAAGTGAGTGGACCAAAGGAAGTTGTCACTGTGATGAGACAGTTTTACAGCGTGATGCCCGTAAAACAGGAAGACATAGGCATCTTCGAGACTGTTCAGAGGCTGTTGAGGCGTACGAACATGGTAGCTATGGCAGTGATCTCCTTGAGCATCAGGAACAATGACTTCTATAGAATTTTCCAGAGCTTTTGATGCCAGCACCATGTGTTGAGAGTTTTTCGGATCAAAACCCCGAAGCATCTGGTTGTATAGTGTTTCACCTTCATCATCGGGCAGTTGGCATTGACCGTAAAACGTTTCAAATTGCTCCCTGGATTTGATATCCAGCTGTTCTGAAAGAAATTCCGATATATGGCTCATTCTTTCAGGCCGAAGCCAGGACTTTTTGTAGAAATAAGATAGATGTTCAAGCAAAGATGCCGAGGAGACGCTGTCTGCTGGTGTGACTGGATGATTTCTGTCCGGTGGTGGCTCGTTATCGTCAACACTTTTCCTGCCGTCAGAGTGACTGCTTCGTTCACTTTTCTTGCCGTTTTGTTCGGCTTTTTTTT
>NZ_JAHHPR010000517.1:0-1125 GCF_024606255.1 Endozoicomonas sp. SESOKO3 | reverse complement strand
GGATCAGAAAAACAAAAGGCCCGGCACTACCGTCCATAATCGGCACTTCATGGGTGCTAACTTCGACATAGGCATTGTCGATACCCAGCCCCGCCATTGCCGAAAGAAGATGTTCAACGGTATCTACCCGGACACCATCCTTCTGCAAAGAGGTGCACAGGGTTGTTTCTCCGACATTCTCTGCACGAGCAGGTATTTCCACCACAGGATCAAGATCTGTGCGACAGAAGATAATGCCAGTATCGACGGGAGCCGGTTTAAGAGTCAGATAGACTTTTTCACCGGAATGTAACCCCACTCCCGTAGCTCGAATAATATTTTTCAGGGTACGCTGTCTGATCATGATAACGCTATTCCGCGACCTCTAAGGCCCCTGTTATTTGAATGCAACGACTCATTGTAACAAAAGTTACATATGACACAACCGGTCATTCATTCAATCGGCTTGTCGACGCAAAAACGCCGGTATATCAAGGTAATCCACATTGTCAGATGATGGCGCCTGCCTGCGGGGCTTTTCATTTTCCTCAACCTTGGGCTGTTCAGCAGCTTTATTGCGAACACGAGGAGGAATATCGAGCTCCTTGAGATTCAGGGTACCATCTGGACGGACCGCCTTGGGCTTGGAACCTTCAACCACTTTAAGAGACTGATCCTGCTCCCCACCAGCGTCTCCCAGACCGGTCGCAACAACAGTCACTCTCAATTCATCTGTCATTTCCGGATCAATAACTGTGCCCACCACGGTGGTGGCATTATCTGAAGCAAATTCACGCACTGTATCACCTACTTCGTGGAATTCACCTACAGAAAGATCCAGGCCCGCAGTAATATTAACCAGCACGCCACGAGCCCCCTGAAGATTGACATCCTCCAGGAGAGGGCTGCGGATAGCACGCTCAGCCGCTTCAATCGCTCTGTTACTGCCTGTAGCAGAGCCAGTGCCCATCATAGCCATGCCCATTTCAGACATAACTGTACGAACGTCAGCAAAGTCAACGTTAATCAGTCCGTCACGGGTAATCAATTCCGAAATACCCTGAACTGCGCCTAACAGAACGTCATTGGCCGCACCAAATGCGTTCAGCAGACTGACATCACGCCCCAAAACCGGCAGAAGGTTCT
>NZ_JAHHPR010000516.1:0-1039 GCF_024606255.1 Endozoicomonas sp. SESOKO3 | reverse complement strand
CAATGACCTCAATGTTTTGAACTTTCATTCTAAAACCGGTTCTAAGCTTTCAATCTATTTTAAATGTCCTTACCCAGAGGATAAAAACTGACTTTGAAGGGACAGCCATGCACCCTTCGGACAACCATTCCAGTAATGACAACAGAGTAGTGGTTTTCTGTACAGGCTGTTTCTAAAACAACCTGCAATTAAGCGTGTTTTTGAAGATAGCCGATTTGAAAACAGGGTTTGTTAAGAACCTGATTAAAACTTTTACAGCGAGCTCTCAATGGAAAAGTTTCTTCCTGTCATTTTCCCGGAGCAAGGCTCTGTTTTTGCTTATTTTTACTGACCTCAATGTTATGAACTTTCGTTCTAAAACCGGTTCTAAACTAACAACCCATTTTAAATCCTCTTTCTAACCGGAGGTAAATACTGACTTTGAAGGAACAAATATGCACTTTACGAACAGAAATTTTGACGCTCCACTCCCGCCTGCACCAAAGATACCCAGACTGCTTGAAGCACCAACGGTTGTCAGTCTGGGCAGGGAAGTTAGTGTACAGGAAAAAGTTGAACCTACATTCTTCCATTTAGCCGAAGAGACACATGTCAAAATTATTCGCTATTTGGATTTTCGAAGCATTCACTGTTTAACAAAGGTATGCACATACCTTCGCTATCTTGTTAAAAAGAATAGAGCTCTGGAAAGAGCATGGTATCGTCGGTTTCCTTCAACACACCAATATCAATTGAAGACCATCTTTACTTCGAAAGATGATCAACAACTCCGTGATTGGTTGAGTCCGTTTGCGAATTCGGGCACTGTCGAGTCATTCGTAAAAAAACGAGATAACGCTTATTTTCCTGCCCTGATTCTTTTCACCAAAAGTAAACTGATGTCTCAATGTGAAACATTGAGCTTAGAGACAAAAACCGAAATTACCCATCTTAAAGGTATCTACATAGCCACCTTAAGTGCCGATAGCTGTCACCTGGTGACCGTCAGTCTTGCCAAAACTGAAGATCAGCGCATGACGGCCATCGGGGCTCAAACTGG
>NZ_JAHHPR010000515.1:0-2082 GCF_024606255.1 Endozoicomonas sp. SESOKO3 | reverse complement strand
AGTTCAAACTGAATAAAGTTTTTGATCTTATTACTGACTCATAGACATGGAGAGTAATCATGTTTAAAGGTATGGACACTGCCAATTCACACGTTCAGATGGCAGAACAAGGCATAACAGAACAAACTCCCCCTTGTAAACCTGAGGATGGCTCACAAAGCCATGACATCGCCCCTTATCTGAAGACCGACGGCAACGGAGTCCGCGAACAACAAACCGTCGGTCTTTCGAGTCGTACCGTGACTGATTTGAAGACGCCTTCCAGGCCATATCCCGGCACTTCCAAATATACACCAGTCCATATGGATAACAATCCCCGGAGCAATTACTGTGCGACCTATGCCAATATACCGCATGGCGTTGAACCGAAAACTGTCCGGATCGGCAACCAGAAACTGATGACGCTGGATACTTCGCAACCCTTTGTTGATCCTGCCCAGGCTACAAAAAGGCGCTTTTTGGATTTGTATAATTTCAGCTTTCTGGCTAATTTTTTAAGCAAAAACAACACAATCGAATGTATTGTGGATATTGGCTGTCACAACGCAAAACTATCCCTGTTAATGCAAAACTACCTCAATGAACAGGGATTCAGGATCAAAGTTATTCCTGTGGATGTGCGCAATGATTACGCCAATGAGGCTAACGATGCCAAGCCACTCCCCATAAACCTGATCCCGGCTCAGGAAATTGCTGACGCTTCACCGGCGACCACTTTGTTTACCGCTATACACCCTTTTACCGGCTCAGGCTCAGTTGCAAAACGACTGAACAGGGAGATTACAGAGGGAATGACTGACTTTTATCTGACCGCACTGATAAAAAACAATCCCGGCTGCTTTGTCCTGACCACTGAAGACCCTTATGTATCCTCACCGCAGCGCTATATTCCCCCGGAACTGCTGTACACCAGACATTATCACGCATTCGCGAATTTCTTTACTCCTGAGGCTACTGCGACAGAGACTGCCATTCGTGAGGCAAAAGCCGCAAGAATGAATGCAGAAAACAGTGATATTCACCGGTTAAACCAGTTGCTGGCAAAACTTCCTGAACAGCGGGATAGCTACCAAGCTGCGATCTCCACGTTGAAAGATCAATTACAACCGGAAATGCTCAGAAACCCTGATCAATGTTGGCCAGACTACATCTTCAGGAAGTATCTTCATGAAAGGTCACGTATCGAGAATTTTAGATCTTTCAATGATATTAAATATGACGCGGAAAGAAATGGATTGGAGCTGCGCTGCTGGCATGTCTATCGTCAGGATGTCAGTGCCTTAAAAGTTGCCAGCCAGGCGGCTAAATCAAATTGAAGCTATGGAAAAGCTGTCGACCAGACAGCCCGGTTTTGCGGTGGGGATACACAAGCTGCTAGAAACAGTTTGTAGGTCTGGGCAGACCTGCAATTCTGGCAGCCAGTTTGGCGGGGCTGCCGGGAAACAGCTTCATCAGATAGAGACTGTTACCTTTCTCTTTTCCCAGCTGGTTGGCAACGTATTTCACAAAAGGTCTTTGACTGGGAGCGTGTTCAAATTGCTGATAATATTCCCTGAGCAGATTAAGGATTTCCCAGTGTTCATCGGTCAGTTCAACATGGTCTTCTGCTGCCAACTGACCAGCGACCTCTGGATTCCAGTCACTAAGGTTGACCAGATAGCCGTCTTTATCAAGCTTCAAATCCGACATATTCTAAAACCAGCTCACCACTTTATCGTTGGCCACCGTCAACTCAACAAATCCCTGATAGTCCACCATATCGATATCCAGATCGTCTCTGTTCGTCATTCCCCGGGCCAGAACATCCGCCTCCAGCACATAGACGGCTATATGCCTGAGGAGATCAGACAAAACATCACTGGCTTCATACAAAGCGTAAACGCCCTCTTCCAGAAGCAGAACACTGTCACCCGGATTAAGGGCTCTCAGGCACAGTTCCAGGGGTTGTCCGGCTTTATTGACCGTATGTAAAGTAGCCATCAGAAACTCAATACCTTATCTTGCTGTGCCAGGAAAGATGCCACCGCGTCTCCTTCCAGAAGCGTGTACAGAGGTAACAACTGCTCGGGATCAAGATGACGC
>NZ_JAHHPR010000514.1:0-4974 GCF_024606255.1 Endozoicomonas sp. SESOKO3 | reverse complement strand
GGTTGATGTCTCGCTGGCGCTCTTCAAGTTTCTGGAGTATTTCCCGGCCACAGAATTCCTCTCAGGAATTGCCATTATCATGGTGGTGGTATTCTTTGTCACCTCTTCCGACTCCAGTGCCATGGTGATTGATATGCTGGCTTCTACGGGTGAAGGGAAAACTCCGGTCTGGCAGCGTGTGTTCTGGTCTTCATTGATTGGTCTGGTGGCACTGGTACTGATGCTTGCCGGAGGACTCAAGGCTCTCCAGACGGCCACGATTGCTACGGCTTTACCATTTTCTATCGTGTTGTTGGTTTCCGGCTATGGACTGCTAAAAGCACTGGCACTGGATACCGCCAAAAAAGAGAGTCTGACCCAAACCACGCTGGCTCCGAGCCATGCCAATGTCTCTATTCCATGGCAAACCCGATTGCAGAATATTACTCACTTCCCTGAACGTAAAAGTGTCAGGGTTTTCATGCGAAGTGTGGTGCTACCCGCCATGAAGTCCCTCTCCAGAGAGTTGGAAGAACAGGGTGTGGAAACTGGCATAGACTTTGACCGAAACAAGAGCATTGTCTCTCTGAATGTGTTTCATGGTGAGGAACAGGACTTTCTCTACAAGGTCAGCCCACGTTCCTACGTTCAACCCAGCTTTGTCATTGATGATGAAGAAGAGAGTAAGTACTACCGTGCAGAAGTCTTTTTGAGGGAGGGCGGTCAGGACTACGATATTATGGGCTGGACCAAAGATCAGGTCATTGGCGATATTATTGATCAGTACGAGAAACATATGCACTTTCTGCATATGGTTCGCTGATTCAATGGCGCCCTGGTGGAAAGCTGTCGTTTGATGGGTTCTCAATCGGGGCGCATTTCCCTGCGATACCTATTCCTTTGTTCATTTCAGCGGCAAGCCTGAGGAAAATTTTCCAGAATATTCTGATCATGAGTGATCAGTGGAATATTCTGCACCTGAGCATCAGCGCAAATGAGCCGATCAAAAGGATCTCGTGTCCAGGGCAGCAGAATGCCCTCGTCCACAAGCCTCGACATGGGGGTTTTCGACATAGTGAGACCAATTTCGGTATAAAGGAATTGGATAATATTGGCTGGCGTCTCAGCAATTCGACCGATCTCATACAGGTACTGAAGCTCAAACCCGGCCATTTCGGGCAGCACGATATCATTGTTGTCCAGCATGACTTTGACTTCGGGAGAGAGTTTTCTGACTTGCCTGGAATGTAAAAAGACGGCTATATGAGTATCAATTAAAACCATTCTCAGGCTCCCAGTTAAACACTGATTCACTCTCCAGCCCCTCCTCATCGCCAATGATTATGGATTGCTCACCCATACTTTCCAGTCTTTTCAGCTTAGAGCCTTTATTTGTCAGGCTAATCGTCAGGCTGACACCACCACGATCAATGGCCACGGGTTCTCCTGTTCTGATGATCTCATCAAAGATGGTGTAGATGTTTTTCCTGAGATTGGTCAGGTTGATTGGCTCTTGTCCATTCTGCTGATTTGCCATGTTGTGCCTATCTTTTGTTGAGGTGTGTACGTTATATTTTAGTTACGTACATATAAAAGTAAATTCTCAGTCTCTTCCAATATGGAATGAGCCTGGCCCAAACCACCCTGGCTCCGAGCCATGCCAGTGATTCCATTCCATGGCAAACCCGATTGCAGAATATTACTCATTATTCCAGAGCGCAAAAGTGTCAGGGGGTTCATGAAAAGTGTGGTGTTACCCGCCATAAAGTCCCTGTCCAGAGAGCTTGAAGAACAGGGCGTGGCAGTCGGCATAGACTTTGACTGAAACAAAAGCATTGTCTTTCTGAATGTGTTTCATGGTGAGGAACAGGATTTTCTCTACAAGGTCAGCCCCCGTTCCTACGTTCAGTCCAGCTTTGTCATTGATGATGAAGATAGTAAGTACTAACGTACATAATTTTTTTTGAGGGAGGGCAGTCAGGACTAAGATATTATGGGCTGGACCAAAGATCAGGTCATTGGTGATATTATTGATCAGTACGAGAAACATATTTATGGATATGGGGTCAAAATATGTTGTCCTGAGTCCCAAGGATTTAAGGTTCTTACCATTGAAAAATCGGTGACATTTCTAGTCACAACCAGCATTTGATTTGTCTTAGCTATGCCGGCAATCATTGCATCTCTCTCAGATTTAGGGTCAGGGACATGAAATTCGGCAGCACAGACTGCGGATTTACCATCGAAAGATAAAACTCTGTCCTCAAAAGCAACCTTTATTTTTTTTTCCATCCATGATCGCAAAGATGCTCCTTGCTTTTTGTCTTTTCGCTCCATCTGAAGAATGCCGATTTCAAGCTCCAATATTGAAATGGATGAAATGTATAGATCAGAAAAACTAGTATTTGATAGCCATCTAAGCACCTCAATATCGCTCTTTCCTGCTTCTGCTTTTCTCAGCTCAGAAATCACATTGGTGTCCAATAGATACACATCAAAACTCCTCAGGCTTAAGGTCTATCTTTCCAAGTTTTGGTGGTTCGAACTCGAAATACTCTTCTTTGCTTCCAAGCGAAGATAGCATTTCCAGAACGTTTTTCTTTTCGCCCTTGAGCCTTTGATACTCCTCGATATTCAAAAGAACATGAGTGGTCTTACCTCTTGTTCTAATGAATACTGGATGCTTTTCGGCTAAGTTCTTTGCCTCGCTGGTTTTTTGGTTAAACTCTCTGGAACTGTATATTTGTGACATAGCTCTGTCCTGTTTCATCGGTAATTGTAGTAATGTTACTATAATTACTGGGTAGGGTCTAAAATGTCCTTCCCGGACTCCCTGGTGAACTACTCGCCCCTAAAGGAGCGAGCTTCCAATACTGAGCACCTACCAAAGTAGATGCCGTCCCTTTATTAAAGGAGAGACAGAAACTTACGATTACCGACGTACAACGTGATGTAAGGTAGTCATAACGGATGCTTGCAGGCACCTCAGGTGTCAGACCTTTCTCTGTACAAGGCAATGATTAAAGATCTGACCCCTGATGTTCCGACAATTCGGCTAACAACCGCCATCATCGCCATAACTGAAGCCACCGAAATGGTAGGAATGACCATAGCTACTACTATCTGGTTCCCTTTTTTTCACCCTGGATGCAGGCCTATGTTCTGCACCGTGCATCATTAGCTCTCTGAGGATATGGCGGTTTTGATAGTACTCACTGTAGTAGTGAGCATAAGTGTATGCTGTCCAATGAGTGGGTCTTTCCGATAGGCAGACGACGCTATCATTAATATTTCGCAGAATATCCGGGGCGTTAAGAAGGGACTTAACGGTATGGGTATTACCTTTTTTTATTGCCAGCATCAGGAGCGTCTCACCCATCAAATTCTTACAGTTGAGATTAAAAAGTGCTCGCCCATTAGCATCTTTTAAATTCACCAGATACGTCGTTGCTGCTGCCGGGTCACAATAGTACGTCACTACATCCATGATAAGCTTGGAACCTGTCTGGTATTGTTTTAAAACGCTGACCAGAAGAGCATTTTCTTTCAACAAAGCATTGCAAAATGACCAACACTTTCTCATGACTGCATATTGAAAGGCGTAAACGGCAAGTAACTTTGTCTGCCCGTTCTGAGTCAACTTAATCTGAGCTTCAGGCTCATTCCGCAGCGCTTTTAAAGTAAATGTCTGCTGCTGGTCATCGGTAATCTTATAACCCAACCAGGCATTAAAAATCAGCTCCAATAAATGATAATCAGATTTGTTTTGTTGATGCACACTGGCTTTTGCATCAAGCAGTAAACTAACCATTGTCCAACGATTTGCCAGGGCTGCTGCCATTATTGGTGTGTTGCCACTTTTAGGGCTTTGATGGTTGATATCAACACCCGCTCCTCTCAACAAACTTTCAAGGGCAACCATATTATTAGCAACGGCTTTTCTGTAAAGCCTTTGACCAGATTTCGTCTGGGCAAAACGTTGAAGCAGCCGTTCGGCTCGTTGCAGTTGATCGCTCACCGGACTCACAGGCGAAAAATCATGGGTTGAGTTTTTGAAGAAATCATTCAGTGCGTCTTTTACCAATCCTTCATACTTGCGAGTCTGCAAGAAACCAGGACGAGTGTTGATACAACGAACATCATCGGGCTTAATTTCCGGGTAGAGATCTTTTGCAAGCAGTATGGCTTTCAGCAGCGCTTTCTCACTGAGTTCACTGAGAGGTTCTTTTCGTCCACTGGTCTGTTGCATTCCACCCCCGTATAAAAGTGAGGAATCTAATAATCTTTTGAGTTGTTCGCGCCATCCACCGTCAGCCTCTGAGCAGAATGGTGAATCACTGACGGTTTCAGCGTTGTCCCTGTTACCTGTTGCACGGCTGGTATATTCCGCTGTAACCATTGGGGTGGGCATTGCATGTGCGAACCGGGAGGATATATTGCTGCATTCGGTCGTCGTTCGATCAGCCAGTGTAACTGCCGCTGAATAATCCCAAGGGAGTGGAGGCTGCTTTCCCGCAACTGAAGGTGTGTTGCCAAAGCTGCCAGCACTGACGCAGGAGCTGGCTCGACCCTGAAAATTACCCGGTTGATTACATTCACTGTACGAACCAGAGGCTGAGCTAAGCACTCTTTCAACATTCAGGTTTACGGCTGGATGCATACGATTCTCCCTTCATTATTCATCGCTTTAATTATATTGATCCTAAGATTCAGACTCGAAAAGGTATCAAAAAGTTCCATGATTCAGTTCGATTTAAGTTGAGGGTAAAAGGTTCTGCTCTTTCACAGCGCGGTATTTTCAGTGTGCAGAAATTCAGCTCCTTCCAAATAAGTGTTGGTGCTTTTCAACAGAGCCTCTGACAATGACAGGCAGCTGCTCTGTAGGGGACAATTTCGAGACAAAGCTTGATATGAAAGGATGAATAGGTGGCCGATAGCAAATATTCTGCAAGCCCATTACCTCAAGCAGTCACCTTTCGTGCAACACACCCATTC
>NZ_JAHHPR010000513.1:0-1416 GCF_024606255.1 Endozoicomonas sp. SESOKO3 | reverse complement strand
TCATTTGTCAGTGGATGCGGATATGTCAGTGCGCAAAGCCTGCGACAAGTTTGAGAATCGGTTTCGAAGCATGGAGTTCAGGGCTGCTGAAGAAGGCCGTGAGTTTCAAGAGTTAACACTGGATGAAATGGAAGCCTACTGGCAGCTGGGGAAAGTCCTTTAGTGGAGCTCACTGGTTGGAAAAACGTTGGCATTTTTGCGCCATAACGGCATGAAACGCGCGAAAATCGAAAAAATAGCAAGGCGAGAACCTTGACTCTTTGCAAAAATGCAGGCTTATAGATCTTATTAGAAAAAAAACGAACATATGTGAACATTGATTGATTTAAATCAATGGTTTTGCGTTGATGAGCTTTGTTGTTATTTGAAATAATTCGCCCGCTGTCGAGGCTGCTAAACAGTAATGAGTTTCATTAAGGCCTCGCTCTTTTTTCTTGGATACATACCCACGTGGCGGAGCTCATTTTTATGCGTAAATCTCTGTTTGGCGAATGCCTGTCTGAGTTTATTGGCGTTGGCCTTCTGATTTTCTTCGGCGTCGGTTGTGTGGCTGCACTGGTTCTGGCGGGTGCTGATTTTGGTCAGCTTGAAATTTCTATCGTCTGGGGTCTGGGCGTCTCTATGGCCATTTACGTAACCGGTGGTGTTTCCGGTGCTCATCTAAACCCGGCAGTGACTTTGGCATTGACTGTGTTTAAAGGTTTCGAAAAGCATAAGGTTTTGCCTTACATCGTCGCCCAGATTTTAGGTGCTTTCTGTTCCGCCGCATTGGTTTATTTTCTTTATAGCAATCTTTTTGCCGATTATGAGCTGGCCCAGGGTGTTGTTCGTGGTTCTGAAGAGAGTCTGGCTACTGCAGGTATCTTTTCCACATACGCGCACGGTTCCCTCAGTAATATGCAGGCTTTTGCTGTGGAGTTTGTGATTACTGCTGTGCTGATGGGCGTTATTCTGGCTATCGGTGACAACAACAACGGTGATTCCAATGGGGCGCTGTCCGCGCTGTTGATCGGTTTGCTGATTGCAACCATTGGTTCTGCTTTTGGCCCTCTGACTGGCTTTGCCATGAACCCGGCCCGCGATTTTGGTCCCAAGCTGTTTACCTATATGGCTGGATGGGGTGAAGTAGCCCTGACCGGTGCCCGATCCAATCCTTATTTCTGGGTACCAATATTGGCTCCCATCTGCGGCGCAATGGCTGGCGCATGGATTTACATCAATCTGTTAGGTAAACAATTAGAGCCCGAAACAACATTGGGTCAGGTAGAGATAAAGACGACATAATACAGTAAACCTCGTTCATTGACGTAACGCTCTGTGATGTTTTCTTCAAAATTCAGGCTACCTTAAACATGAAAAACTATCGTGTCGAGCTTAAGAAATGGTCGGTAGAGAACTATCGTGTGTGGTTTTTTT
>NZ_JAHHPR010000512.1:0-2929 GCF_024606255.1 Endozoicomonas sp. SESOKO3 | reverse complement strand
GAACCAGCTTATAGCCATCATTGAAAGCGACGCTCCCGATGCCGTTTTTAAGCTGGGGCAAATACTGGATGAGCTGGACATGCCTCAGCGTTTGCAGGTTCTGAAAACAGAAGGCACAAACAACAGGGGGACTCCTGTCACGCCTCTTGAGGCGATACTGGAACTGCCGCGTTCATTCAAAGAGGGTTCATTGCGTAACCGGTTTATTGAGCAGCTGATAGAATCTACAACCGATAAGACACGTACTTTGAATGATTTTAACATTCCGTCTGCCCTCCAAAAAATACCTCTGGCTGACCAGGCACTGTCCGAAGCGGGCGACAACAACCTGAGCATTTTGTCCAAGATTGTTCAGGACATAATCCGAAGAGTCAATCAATCTGACACACAACCGCCTATGGGAGACTTTGAAAAGTCTTGTCTTACTGAGCACTTTGTTCAACTGTTCCTGCTCTACGAAAACCCATTTGGAACTATTTATGAACTGTTGGGGAAAATATCCGACGTAACCATAATCCGTGATATTTTGTTCTGCGCTCATCCATTTACATATTCCAGTACTTTTCAGGAGATCTTCACACGATTTGAGCAGCACCCGTCTTACTTTAATTTTGTACGCTATTCAAATAGCCTGATGATGCTGTTGCGATCTTTCCCTGCAACAAAAGAACCTTCACAACGAGAGCCTTCACTTCAAAAACTGTCACTACAAAAGCCTGTGATCAGCAACAATGATAATGCCTCCAACGGAACAATGGCCCGTGGTTGCTCAGCATCAGATGAACGTCAATCCCTATGTAGCAGCGATAGCACCTCCAACGAAACAATAGTCAGTGGCGGCTTTGCATCTGATGAACGTCAATCAGGATGTAACAGCAATAATACCTCCAGCGAAACAATGGCCAGCCATGGAAACACATTCACCCATACCATCCGGCCATTTAACAGTGCCTCTGGCTCTGGCACCAGTTCTCTTAAAACGTCCACTGATAAGTACTTACTGCAGGGAGCAAAGCCAAAGCAGCCTGCCCGTACTGATCGGTCAAATGACTCTTCGCGAATGCGATCATATTCACTTCGTTCCTATGGTGATCATCAAAGCAACCTGACACAGGACCAATTTGGCTGGGAAGTTCCGGGAATAAATCCAAATTTCTTAAGAAAACATTCGAACGACCATTCCCTTTTAGTTGACCAACCTCATCCCCAAAACGCTTCCCCTGCACGGAGGAGTGGTACCCCGCGACTGCTTGCAGCCACCCCATTGATAAATCCGGGAAATACATTTAATGCGGACGGTAGCCCCGAAATTCATGAACCTCAAAATTTAGATCGTAGTCTGGAAAAGTTAAAACGTGTTGTAAGTCAGTTCCAAAAAGATAGAAGAGAATTTGAACGGTATAGAAACATTCGGGAAAAGGAAGAGCAAAAAAGACAGCAGATTAATGAGTTAACTGCACAGATTCAGTGGTTAACAACACAAAATCAATGGTTAACATCACAGAATCAATGGTTAATAACAGAGAATCAGGGATTAAACTTGGAGAAGCAAAATTTAGACAAAGAGAATCAAAATTTAAATGCAGAGAATCGAAATTTAAATGCAGAGAATCAACACTTAAATGCGGAGAATCAAGAGTTAACTATAAAGAATCAGGAATTAGATAGAGATAATCAGGGTTTACGGGGCTGCGTGGAGTGTTACGAAACTGACATCGGACGCTTGGAGGCAGAACTTCAAATAACGAGGGATGAGCTTATACAACATCGTTTGCACGATAGGGCCCATCAAGCATACCATCAGATGGCAGAACGCAGGCCGGAGAGATGCAATTGCGCAATGCACCGTGCTGCACGGGCAACGACCATCCAAAATGAGGCGACAAACCCGTTGAATGAGCAGGCAAGCTCGTCTAGCGGCCACTTGGAACTAACATCAGCAAGCAATATCACCTCCGGAGAATACCTGCCGACGGCAGCAGCCAGCCCGGTTATGCCGGGCAACGGCGGCTCTTTGGCTCCTCAGCCGTTGAACACCTTCAATGAGCAGCTCACCCCGTCCAATGAGCGGTCAGTCTTGTCGAATGAGGAGTTGCAGCGGTTACCGGAGCAAGAATCCCGAAGGCCAGTGTGCGAACATTTCCAAAGATTCTGCTATGTGGGTTTTGATTGCTGTCCGGGGTATTTCCCTTGCCATAGATGTCACAACGACAGGGGTTCATGTAAAGCTGAACTCAAGGCTGTTCATGCAATAAGGTTTATGTGTTCTATATGTGGATATGAGGGAGAAATTACGGAAGACTCCCAAACATGCCCGAACTGCGAAGAGCAAATGTCGGAATATTACTGTGCAAAATGCAAACACTTCACCTCAAAATATAACGACCCGTTCCACTGCCATAAATGCGGTATTTGCCGGATGAAGGCAAGTGAATCCTTTCACTGTGATGTTTGCGGTGTCTGCATGCATAAAATGCTAAAGGGCAATCACAAATGCCGACCAGGTTCAGCGCACGACCGTTGCGGCATCTGCCTTGAAGATGCCTTCAGCGGCTGCCAGATATTACCCTGCTCTCACAAAATTCATAAGCATTGCGCCATTGCAATGCTTCGAAACGGGATAAGAACCTGCCCTGTTTGCAGAGGCCCTGTATTTACTGAATAACTTAAAACAATGATCAAACGTCTGACCGGATTGAATACCAGTATTGGGCCGTTGAAGAGGTTGATGATGCCGAAGGATTTGTAACATAGGACGAGTAATCCAAATAGCAATTCAGGAATTCTTGGCTATTCTTTGTTCCTACCGAGAATAAAAAGATTAGCCAATGATGCTCCCTTATTTTTCCAGAGCAGAAAACCGACACAGATTGTCCTGGCAGCCTGTCGGACTTAAGGCTGTCCTACTGCGGTTGCAATAAATTGGTCT
>NZ_JAHHPR010000511.1:0-3453 GCF_024606255.1 Endozoicomonas sp. SESOKO3 | reverse complement strand
AGTCAACCTGTCCCGTATTGCCCGAACTATGGGGCGCGGTACCGAGATCGACTCCGGGCGTAAACGTCTCAAGCGCTTCTTCTCCCGCAGTGGCATGGAGCTTGATGATATGGCGAGTACTCACTCTTCCTTTTATATCAAGATTCGTTACGAAATTGTCCCTCTACAGAGGCCATCATCACTGGTTCACATAGGCATACTTGCGCTTTCTATGTCTTCTTTTGTGGTTTTCCAAAGCTTGATCATTCTTGTAAACCTTCTCGCATGGCGGCGGCTGGCTATCCCCCCCGACTACTTCCAGTGCGCAAGTTGGTTGCTTGGTGTGGCTTTTTCTTTTGTGATTCGACAGGGCAACGGCAGTCTTACAGACCGTCCCGCATGGTCGCGGCTGGCCATCCACCCCGACCACTGTTACATCGCAGGTTTGTTGCCCTGAGTGGTCTCTTCTTTTGTGATCCGACAGGGCTTGGGCATTCTTGCAGATCTTCCTGCATGCTCGCAGTTGGCCATCTTCCGAGACTACTGGTAAGTTACAGGTCTTTTGCCCGGTGTGGTATTTGCTTTTGTGAGACGATAGAGATAAATCATTCTTACAGACTCTTCCGCATGGAAGTGGTTTGCCATCCTCCCCGATCACTGTCAAGCCACAGGTTTTTTGCGTGCTGTGGTCTCTTCTTTTGTGATCTGACAGGGCTTGATTATTCTTGCAGATCTTCCCGCATGCTCGCAGCTGGCCATCCTCTGAGACCACCGTTACGTCACAGATTTTTTGCCCGGTGTGGTATCTGCTTCTATGAGTCGACAGGGATAAAGCATTCTTGCAGACTGTTTCGCATGAACGTGGTTTGCCATCTTCCCCGATCACTATCAAGTCACAGGCTTTTTGCGCGCTGTGGTCTTTTCTTTTGTGATCTGACAGGCTTTCGGCACTCTTGCAGACCATTCTGCAAGGTATCTGCTGGCCATCCTCCCCAATCACAGTCTCGTCACAGATCCGTTGTACGGCGTGGCTTCTTCTTCTGTGATCCGACAGGACTTTAGCATTTTTACAAAGCGTCCCGCAGTAATGCGGTTGGCTATCTTCTCTGGTTACTATCTCGTTACAGATTTTTTGCCCGGTATGATATCTGCTTCTGTGAGCCGAGAGGGCTTTGGTACTCTTGCACATTTTTCCGCATCGACGCGTCCGGTTATCCTCTCCGACAATGATCACGTCACAGCTTAGTTGCCCGGTAGTGCCGGTTTTACAGGTTGCCCCTGTACTCACTGAATCTGAGGAAGTCTTGTCTGAGAAGATCCCGTCTATAGAGTTGCTGTTAGTGACTGTGTTGCCAACAATGCCATGCGACTGTCGTTGTAATGGTTGGTCAGAAACGCATTGAATTTCAATGTCAAAGAGATAATCCAACATATCGAAAGGTGGACTTTGTTGAGGGCCTTCAGTGTCTGAAGGATTCAAATTAGCAGTGCAACCAAGGCAGAGTCCATGCGCCAAATGGTGGCATGAGCTTTCTGAGGAATTCAGTGACCATTCAGTGGGTTCTCTGCTGTCGGTTGATGATCTGAAACTACAAACGCCATTACAGGGAAAAACGAAACAATTTAAACCTAAATTATGTGTGTGTGTTTGGGGGCCTCCGTTACCGCCGGCAGAGCCAGAACGCAGGAGGCTAGTGAAAGAACTTGCAGGGTGAGTTGTTGCACGTGGGGTATTTTGCCCCGATGATTCTGATGACGAGTTTGGTTGTTGGTTATGTCCGGAGTCCAACATCATTGTGAAGGTAACAAATGGATAATCCCACTGTGTCAGCATAGATGTAGTCTTTTGTTCTTCAATCGGTTTAAACAGGGGGGGATTGTGGTTCCAATAGCTTTTTAAAAGCCAGGCGACAGCAACAACTGCAACTACTTCCCTGGGTAGCCATGAATAAGGGGCGGGGCTCAAAGAGCCGTCTTGGGGGATCAGGATCCGTTCGTAACCCACGAGCAGGCGAGAGGCGAAGAGCCATTGCCACGAAATCCACTCAATAAGGGTCGTTCTTTCTCGATAACTATCCGGGTTGTGTTGTTTGTCATCAGGCGGTGAATATGATCCTGCATGGTCGTATGTGTCGGCAACGTCTGACGGGTTATACGGCAAGGTATGCAGGCCAAGCTTCTTAAAAAAGCTCTGGTTTGGAAAAACTGCTCTCTTTTCAGGCTCGACAATAAATCGTCCTGTCAACGGTTTGGCCTGGCAGATGACAGGCAGCGACATTAGCAACAACAGCAGTGCTACAAAGAGTGAGTGTTTAAAAATTCTATCCATCTAAGGCTTACGTTTGCGATGTAATCTTTTGTGATCTGACAGGACTCTGGAATTCTTGAAGACCGTCCCGCATGGCTGCAGCTGACCATCCTCTCCGACCACGGTCATGTTACAGGTTTGTTGCCGGGTATGTTTTCTTCTTTTGTGAGCCGACAGGGCTCTGGCATTTTTACAGACCGTCTCGCATGGCCGCGAATTGCCATCCTCACCGACCAAAGTCACGTCACAGGTTTTTTGCCCGGTGTGGCCTTTACTTTTGTGATCCGATAGGGCTTTAGCATTCTTATAGACCATCCCGCATGGTCGCTTCTGGCCATCTCCTCCGACTAGTGTTACATCGCAGGTTTTTTGCCCCGTGTGGTCTATCCTTTTGTGATCTGTCAGGACTTTGGCATTCTTGCACACCATCCCGCAGGGTCGCTGCTGGCCATCCTCTCCGACCACTGTGACAGCACAGGTTTTTTGTCCTGAGTGGCTTCCTCTTTTGTGATCCGACAGAGCTTGAGCATTCTTGCAGATCTTCCCGCAAACTCGCAGCCGGCCATCCTCTGAGACCACTGTTTCGACGCAGGCTCTCTGTCCGCTGTGATATCTGGCTCTGTGAGCTGATAGAGATAAAGCATTCTTGCAAACTGTCGTGCATGGACGTGATTGGCCGTCGTCCCCGATTACTGTCAAGTGACAGGCTTGTTGCATGCTGTGGTCTTTTCTTTTGTGATTTGAAAGGCTTCTGGCATTTTTAAAGACTTTTTCGCATGGACGTGATTGGCCGTCTTCCCCGATCACTGTCAAGTCACAGGTTTTTTGACCGGTGTGATATTTGCTTCTGTGATCTGAAAGACTTTTAGCATTTTTGCAGACCTCCCCGCATGGTCGCTGCTGGCCATCTCCCCCGATTACTGTCTCGTCACAGATTCTTTGCCCGGTGTGATATCTGCTTTTGTGAACCGACAGGGCTTTGGCACTCTTGGAGATAATCCCGCATAGACGTGGCTGACCATCCCTACCGATCACTGTAAAGTCACAGGTTAGTCGCTGCTCGTTAAGATAAGTTTTGAAGGTGGCCACTGCATTCATTGAGCCATGGGATTCCTCATCTGAAGAGTCATTGTCTGTAGAGTCTTCGTCTGAGGAGTCTTCGTCTG
>NZ_JAHHPR010000510.1:0-1003 GCF_024606255.1 Endozoicomonas sp. SESOKO3 | reverse complement strand
GTTCAAATGTGTTTCAGCCCGGGTAATGAATGCGCTTGAACAACACCCTCTGGATTCCCATCGTTTAGCCCGCTATCTACCCGGGATCGTCTTTGAACCGGAAGCAGGGTGGAGTCTGATAAAAATCAGGGAATACCTGAATACCTCGCCACCATCAGAGAAAAACAAAATGGATAAATGGCTGGAGGGTCTGACACAATTCATTGTCAGTAGTGACTTTTACGAACAGGTTAAAGATTCTGAGGCAGCCTGCCACATCAGGAATCTGCGCTGTCAGCTTGAAGAACAATCCACGTCACAGCCGGTGATTATCCGCAGTTCTGGCATCAATGAGGACAACTACGGCGATGCCCAGGCAGGTAAATACCTCTCGGAAGTTCAGGGAGAAGAGGATGTTCTGCGAACCTGTCTCAAGGTCATGGCCTCAGGTTACCGGCCTGAAGTTTGTCCCGGAGTGATACCACCCACCATGGCACTGATCATCCAGCAGTGCATTGATTGCCGATATGGCGGGGTCGCCATGAGCTTTCAATCCTTTCAGGATGATACCATCAGGGTTGAGTACACACCCGGTCAGCCCAGGGGTGTTGTGGCAGGACAGTCAGGTAACACGCCCCACCGCATCGATATTTCTGGCGAAGAAGGGGCTGAAAGCGTTCAATACTTTCCCGGGACGGTTTCAAGTCAATTCATCCTTCAAAAAAACACGGATAATAACGGCTATTCGGAGACAATCATTTATAAGTCAGATGCCCCACCAGACGACGGTGGGCAGCGACTCAGTGATGACACGGTTTCAGCACTCAGGGAGATGGTGACAAAGCTGGAAGACCTGTTGCTCTGCCCGGTGGATGTGGAGTTTGCCATTGATCATCAGGGTCACCTGTTCCTGTTGCAGGTGCGTCCTATAACCAGACTCTCTGGCGGCATGGATTTTGCCATGCCCGTACCCGAAGACAGTCTGGCCAATGGCGAGGCCGTCAGCGAAGGTTATTGCACCGGA
>NZ_JAHHPR010000509.1:0-3901 GCF_024606255.1 Endozoicomonas sp. SESOKO3 | reverse complement strand
CCAATTTATTGCAACCGCAGTAGGACAGCCTTAAGTCCGACAGGCTGCTAGCTGGCTCTGGATAGCTTTTTTCTCAGTTTTCCCCGGCCGACCACCTTGCCAACACAGATATGCACCCGTTTGCCCCTTCCGGCTCCATTGTATTTTTGTCCCTGTCACTGGCGATGCAGTGAAACTGACCGCTGCATTCTCATACACCCCGAATGACTCAGAGCAAAAAAATAAAATAATGGCCATAGAGATGAACCATTATTTGTGAAGACCTGTCCGATTCAAAACGTGGCTAAGAAAGCGTCTGCAAAAAGCTCTGATCAAACGTGAGCAGCCAGATTTTTTTGAAGATGAGTTTTCCGAAAGGCGGTCAGATCCAATGAGTTATTTTTCTATTAACGCTTTGATGATCTTCTCCAGCTGAATAGCATTGCCCTCAATGCTTTTCTAGAATAGCTGGATTTAAAGAAAGTAGAAGGCGATTGCCTGACTGCCTGGCAATAGTACTCCAAGGCGTGTTGGTATTCACCGGCAACATACAGAGATCTGAAAATAGAGAGCAGTCGTCTGGTTTCATACTTTGACTTCAGTGACATAAACTTGCAAGGAAGTCTCGTCGGGCTGAAGACCTCATCGATGAGGTCCAAACCAACAGATAGATCAAGCTTCACGTTGTTTCTCATGCTGTCATCGTGTTTATGTATTTTGGCGACAGGCTTGTTGAGTGTGATGCATTGATAGTTAGCCAGCACATAAGCAAACATGGGGATGTCTTCAACGCATCTAAAGTGAACAGGATACTGATACCCGTCAAAGATCTCCCTGTGCATGGCCGTTGCACCGTTGGCAATAGGCAGTTCATCCTTCAAAAGATACATTTTGAATAGGGCTGTATTATCGTTGGGAACTTTCGGTCTGGGCCGGAAGCGTTCCCTGCCATCAGGTTCCACAGAAATATGAGCGCCAATCACCATACTTACCTCAGGGTATGAATGAATGGCTTGACTCAGACTCCCAAGAGAATGTTCGACCAACTCATCATCGGCATCAAGAAACATTAAATACTGACCAGAAGTCTCCAAAACGCCGCGGTTTCTGGTAGCAGCTAAACCTTTATTAGGTTGAGTAATGGCCCGAAAAGTGCCTGGGTATTGTGCTGTCAACTCGCTGATGACCACTTCCGTATCATCTTGTGAGCCATCATTAATAACCAGCAGCTCATAATCCTTGCATTTCTGTGCTAAGACTGACTTTACAGAGCGTTTTAGAGTATGGGCGTAGTTATAGCAGGGGATGACAATACTGAATAAAGGGGCAGTCATAATGAAGAAGGATCAACAATATCTTTGCTGAGTTGGTTGATAACAGGTGTAAAGAAGGGACTGGCTTGAGGTTCATCTCTCCAGTTCCGGGCGAAACGTGCAAGATCCTTAGGGTATTGCCTTAGATAGGTAGACGAACACGGGTAGCTGGCCAAAGAGTCCAGATCTATCAACAAAGGCCGGTGGTTCTGAATAATGAAATTCTGTCCTTTCAAATCTCCATGAATAATCAGAGATCGCTTCAAGGTGTAAAGGATGTCATCTATTTCCTTAGCAACGACGGGCCACTCGGGCTGAGGCTCAGCGCCTTCAGCAAAATATTTCATAGCATGAATACTTACGACATATTCATGAATAACGAAGCTGGTCTGTTTCAAAGGCCCCCAGCGCTTCTCCAGCAAGGCAACGGGTCGTGCTGTCGGGACACCAATGCTTTCCAGCAGCTGGGCTGCATACCAGGTGACCGCAGCTCTTGAGGGAATCAGGCTACGAGTCAGACTGTAGAGAAAGCCTCTGGAATTGTACCTTTTGATGAAATACTGTTTTTTACCGGATGTCGCAACAGCAACGGTCGTGGCTTTTCCTGTCTTGATGATATGTCCCTGTCTGATAAAGGCGTCGGGCTCAGTAAGAAGGTTTGAAAGCTCCGGGCATTCATCTCTCTGATCGGTAATAGCCAATTGAAACCAGGACTTCTGATAACTAAATCCTGTCCTGGGTTTCAGACATTCTTGTAGCTTTAATTCTTTCTGCTTGCGGATGCGCTGTACTTCGTTCAATAGCTCTGGCGGAGCGTTGTGCGCCTCAAGAAGGCGATCAAACTTGGGTGGTAGTTGTGCAAAATGTTCAGGGCGTTCATTAGCCAACAGAGCCTGATAAATAAATTCAGACTTTTGAGAATCAGAACTCAGTGTATGCCACTTCTGAAGGAATGGGTCAGGCATATTACTCCCTTCCTTCGAAAAAGTTCAGGATTTTTCGGATTCGAACCTTGTCGCTCGCTTTGAGTCGGCCTCCACAATAGAGTTGATAAAACTTTAGCCGTTGAGTGCGTGAAAGATGCTGCTTGCCCATCTTATCAAGGCAGGCCAGATCTTTGGTAATCCCTCGCTCCAGGAAAAAGGGAAGAACCTTCTGGCCAGCAGGACAATCAATGAAACAGATTTCAGGATTTTCATTCTGTGAAACCAGAATATTTCGCCACTTGAGATCAGTGTGGATGAAGCTCTGGTTATGCATGGTTCTGACCGCTGGAGCTAACTGCTCAATAACTTTGGCCATCCAGGTCCGATCTTTCAGCCAATGAATACTGTCTCTGACCATCTGGCGAAGATCCAGAGTATTGGGTGCCTCTTCGGTCACCAGTGCGCCGCGCGTCATAATGCCCCATTGAATTTCCTGCCCATAGGCGACCACTTTGGCGGCAGGAATACCGTGTTCACGGAAAAACAGCATGCTTTCCCATTCCCCCCGGATACGGCTTCTGCCAATGTACCGGCGAAGATTTTTCCCGCCTCCGGTATACCGTTTCAGGTAGTAGCCTTTACCACCAATTTCGGTACGGCACATGGAACTGATGATATCCCGGGTAATTTCAACACCTGTCATGGCAAAAGTGCTTTCGAGCGTAGAGACAGCATTGCCAACCGGCGTGTCATTATAGGATTCCGTCAGTGTCCAGCTGGACGACATCAAAAAAGGAATGTGCATATTGTAAGTGGCCCATAAGTGGGCGGAATCTTCATGAATTCAAAGCTTGGATATTTCGGTTACAGAGGGTATTTCAGACGGTCTTTCACATCAGGAATCGTAGTGATAACGACAGGAAATAATACCGGGAAACATGCCTATTGCTTGAGAGAGTTGGCTGATAGCAGCTTTAGTGAAAACCCCTTCTTTCAAGAAAGCAGAGCATTCACTTTCAAGAATTAATGTTGTCTGTGCAAATTTATCTGCTTCAGATTCCTGTCTGATATATTGTTGATCTTTAGAATCATTTTCTAAGAATGTAATTCTTTTACCATGTAGCAAAACTTCTTCACCGTCCCTTTGACTGCATTTGTCAGGTGGCGGTTACTTCCAAGACATATTGAGTTTACGCTGCTTCTGGGCACAGTCTCTGAGATAAAGATTTATTAGGCTTTGATAGGAAACACCTAAGTCATCCGATAGGGATTTGAAATATTCAATTGCATCTTCATCAATACGAATTGTTATTTTTTTTAATTTTTTTGCATAGGGGTTTTTAATGCCCTTACTGAAATCATACTCTTCCCTCATTGTCTCATCTGCTTTTATAAGCCGTAGCTTCACTTTTGTTAGCTCGTCTCTCAGAGATGATACGAATGATTTCATTCTCACTGCGATAGCAATGGCAAACAACTAACACTTTCAAGCTAACACTCATACCTAAAAAACGAAACGATCTTCTTCATCAGAATGGTCTGGATCACTAATAAGAAAACCATTCTCATCTAAAAATACAGATCTCGCCTCCTCAAAGCTAATTCCATGCTTTTTGAGGTTTTTCTTGGGCTTTTCTACGTCTCACTCGAATGTAAATTTTCTCATGCATAGAGTGCAACTAC
>NZ_JAHHPR010000508.1:0-5661 GCF_024606255.1 Endozoicomonas sp. SESOKO3 | reverse complement strand
ACAAACACTATGGGCTTGCGATTATCTCTAAGGTAGCTTCTCATGCTGATAGAGAGCATGCCGGTTTTCGGGTTCAGAGTCCGACCGGTTCTGGAGCGGCCGCCCTCAACAAAATATTCAATGGGGAATCCGCGACTGGACAGGGTATGCATGTATTCATGAAAGACGGCACTGTAAAGGGGGTTGCCTCTGAAGGTTCTTCTCATGAAGAAAGCCCCACCTTTACGGAGAATGGTACCCACGATGGGCATATTCAGGTTGATACCGGCAGCAATATGGGGAGGCGTCAGTCCCTCATAGTAAAGAGCATAGGAAAGCAGCAGGTAGTCGATATGGCTGCGGTGACAGGGCACGTAAACAATACTGTGCTTCCGGGAAAGTGCTTTGATCGGTTCAATGTTATTGATCGACAGGCCGTCGTAGAGTTTGTTCCAGAACCAGGTCAATAGAATATCCAGGAATCTGAGGACCGGATAAGAATAGTCAGATGCGATTTCATTGGCGTACTGCCGAGCCTTGTTTTCAGCCTCAATCAGGGTGATTTCCTGGGCGGCGGCTTCGGTCTCTATGGCTTTGCGAATCTGTGGAGTATGGAGCAGACCATTGACCAGTATTCTCCGGTGAGAGAGATCAGGACCAATGACAGACTCCCTGAGCTGACGAAAGTGTACCCTGAGAATTCGACCCACCTTGCGTAGTGTGCGGGTATGTTCCTGACCTTCATCCACCATGTCTCTCAGGGACATGGCCGGGTTAAAGTGAACCATGGTCTGTCTGCCATGAAGCAGGATGGCCATAAACTTTCTGAAGCGCCCTCCCAGACTGAAGTTCCAGTCAAAAAGGAGTTTCAGGGCGGACTGCTCTTTATCCGGAGCCCGTCCCCAGAAAATACTAACAGGAACCAACTGTACGTCCCGGTCGGGATGCTCCTCGGTTTCCTTGAGCAGGTTTGCCAGTGTATCTGCCGTTTCCGGATGCTCTCGCTGAAGCAAAACACCTCGTTGTTGAGTCAGGTAAAAATAGGCTTGATCACCGTTCTTGCACTCTTTGTGAATAAACGCATAGGGACGAGGAAGACCGGCTTTTCGACACTCCTGCTCAACCACCATCAGATCAGACAGGGAGCGGTTACGAAGTACGTAGCAGACAGTCTTGTCTGGTTGAATCCCAAGACTTTCTGTAGTGTTGTTATGAACTGTTGTTCTGACCCAGATGAATAACAGCTTTCTCAAGCTATGAAACAAAACGCGACTGAGAGTATTGGGTTTGTGCATTGGGCTGGCTGCGGCCTGAAATCAAGAGGGTAAATGGCTACCGGTGGATTCTAGCTTGAATAGAGGCAGTGGCGCAAAGAAGAAAGTGTATATTTGCCGGATTGAAAGCACGCCCGTAAGGCAATTATTCTTTCCTGACAGGGAAAGCCATGGGTAAAAACCAGAGATGCTGAGTAGCTTCTCTGGCGGCAATAAGATGTCAGAGGGCATTTGGCCAGGAAACTGTGCTTTCTTCACCTGTTTCCGTCATCTGCCACCATTCATCCATATCTTCACCGTCTGACCAGGGGGCCGCATTGGCTCTCACCCGGCATTTGGCAAACTGGTTCAGGCTTCTGGCACAGGCCATGTCATCACTCCATGGGGTTTTATTGGCTTTGAACCAGATGCTGGTCCAGGCTTTGCCAACAGCGCCCTCAACAATCATGACGGGTGCTGATCCTTCCTCGCCATGCAGCAAAAAGTCGTGAACTTTCTTGCCGCTACTCAGCACTTCAAGAGTATCAAAATGAGCTCTGAGCCATTTCCGGATCATCTCCAGGCTCAGGTCTTTGGCATAGATTTCAATATCTTCAATGTTATTCATAGAGGGTTATAGCGTTATAAATGGAGCATAAATTTACGTCAGGAGTCGCTTCAGGATGCCCTGATAAATCCTGTCGAGATGATTAAGGTCACCGGCTTTGATGCATTCATTTACTTTATGGATGGTTTTATTGACCGGCCCCAGCTCAACCACCTGGGCACCGGTTGGCGCTATGAAGCGGCCATCGGAGGTACCACCGGAGGTCGACAGCTCAGCATCCAGGCCGGTTTCAGCTTTGATGGATGCTTTGGCGGCATTTACCAGTGCACCGGGGCGGGTAAGGAATGGCTGGCCGCTGACATGCCATTCAATATCGTATTCAAGGTCATGTCTATCCAGAATGGCCAGCACTCTTTCTTGCAGCGCTTTATCAGTGACTTCGGGAGAAAAACGGAAGTTAAAGTTGACTTCGCACTTTCCGGGAATCACATTGCTGGCACCTTCTCCGGCATGAATATGCCAGATCTGGAAGCTGGTGGGCGGGAAGAACTCATTACCCTGGTCCCACTCTTCGCCAGTCAACTCTGATAGCGCCAATGCCACTTCATGAACCGGGTTTCTCGCCAGATGTGGGTAAGCGACGTGTCCTTGAATACCATGAATTACCAAGTGACCGTGCATTGAGCCGCGGCGTCCATTTTTGATGATATCGCCCACCTGATGGGTGCTGGAGGGTTCGCCTACGATGCACCAGTCTATCTTTTCGTTACGGGCTTCCAGGTACTCAATGACTTTTACGGTTCCATGCCGGGCAGGGCCCTCTTCATCGCTGGTAATCAGGAAAGCGATAGAGCCTTTATGGTCAGGGTTTCCAGCAACAAAAGTCTCACAGGCTGTCACCATGGCAGCCAGACTGCCTTTCATATCGGCTGAACCACGTCCCTGCAACATGCCTTTTTCATCGACAAAGGGAGAAAAGGGAGGGTTATCCCACTTTTCTACAGGACCCGTGGGGACAACGTCGGTATGACCGGCAAATGCCAGTACCGGCGCAGTGTCTCCCCTGCGAAGCCAGATGTTTTCGACGTCGCCAAACCGCAGTTTCTCTACTTTGAAACCCAGTGGTTCCAGGCGGCTGATCATCAGATCCTGACAGCCCTCATCTTCGGGAGTGACGGAGGGACGCTGAATCAGATCTATGGCAAGTTCAATCGTGGGGGTCATGTGCGGTTTGTCTGTTCTATGGTTTACAGTTTTTCACTTGGAACGGTGATTGTACCACGTCATGAACTTGCCAGCCGAGCCAATAAAGTCTCCGGAATACCAGGGTTTTCAGTTTTGTTGCCCTGGCTATCAACAAGACATTGGCTCAGCCCAAGATCAAGACCAAAGGCTTAATCGATCTTGATCTTGGTAGGGTCGGCCAGATCCGATAACGCTTTTAGCGTCATTGATTTCTGTAATTCATCGGTTGAAGACTGCTCCAGTTTTTCACAAGCATTCTCGAAGGCCTGTGGCTCAAGGTAACACACCTTAAAAATTGTTTTCAGCCTTTCTGCCAGTTCAATTCTTTCCGCACGAACACAAAAGTCAATGAGCGGGTTGAGCAGGAACAATTTGTCTTTGACCGGTCCGGAAAGCAGACAGGTATAACACCGGATGAAACTCTCGAAACCTACAATCTTGTGAGGTTCCATGCGATCAACATCGACCAGAGTTTGTTGCAAAATATCCAGAACGGTGTCTTTAATTATCTGATGGTCAGCTGCCCCGGGATATCCCTGTTCTAGCAGTTTCACGACAGAGCCCCGGTAAAATGGATCCCTGAGGGCTTTGCAAAGATCCTTGTCGTTAAGGCGGATACTGACCGATGCAATTTCTTTATCCCATTCATTCGCCCATTTCTCCGCCCAAGTGAAATGACCCCTGGTAACCAAGAGATTCAGGAGGGAGTAAGCCAGCTCTGCATCCTTGATGCCGAATTTGAAAAATTCCATAAAACACTTCCCAATATCCTCAAAATCTCTTTCGTCCAGTTTTCGCAGCCATTTGGAGTCTCCCAGGCATTTTTCCAGCCCGTCAGCGAGCGTTTTCCTGGCAATCTCCATGGTTTGATGATCTTGCATATTTGCCAGGGCCAGTATCGCTTTGCCGTGGTCATGAAAGTAGTGTCCGTGAGGTTCGTCGGTATGTTTAGTGTATGGCGCTTCATTCTGGACCAGTTTAGCGAGGGCTACCTGAAAATGATTTGCTTCCAGAGTTGCCTGATGTTTATTTTTAAAATACTGGGCATGTGGCAAATCTCCCCGGACGACAAAAAGATTCAGAGCTGAATTCGCCAGTGCATTACCACCATTGCCACAGCTGGTCACCAAAGAGTCGATAAGCTTTTTCAGCTTTACGTACTCTTTTTCGGGTATTTTACGAATAGATGGATAATTATCCTGCAAAATGGTTTTAAGGTTATCTTTGGCTAATTGCGCAGCTTGATCCGGAGATGACAGTTTCAGCGATGCCAGCAATGATTTTACCCGGGCGGCATCTTTTGCATCTATGGCCTCTGCCAGAGCAGGTAAAACCTCTGTTAGTTCCATCGGACTTACTGGTTGTGAATCGGCTGTCAGTTTGGAGCCCGTGTGTGCGGAGCTGCCGGAGACAGAAGAAGCGATTGTCCTTTCCGAAAGCGCTGCTGCAGCAGTCACTGTACCCGTTTCTCCGTAGCCAATAGCGCGGAAGAAACCGTTATAGATAGCGCCAAACCAGCTGTTTACAGCCCTTCCGTTTTCAGCCCTTCCTGAGCTTTCTGTTGACTGGACAGATAGCTCCTGCCTGATCGAGCTGTTCTGTTGCAGTGTTGATTGGGAATTAACAGGTTGCATAATTTGTACCTCTCTGAGTTTAATTGAATTTAATTTAATATTGTCAATGTCATCTTGGACAACACAAAGTGCAACTAGTTCCAGACAATCAAAATAGAAGAGCCAAACGTGTTTTCTCTTTCAATCATTGCAGGGACGATACCGATAATCCCATTATCAACCAGCACACTGGCAAAGTACTTACCAGACGGATTCTGCTAACAAGGGTGTCCATTTCTCTGACCTATAAATGAACTCTTCGGAACCTTCTGGCGTCTAATTAATAACGAGCGGTATCGCAATACCTGACTTGCTACTCAAGGTGCTTTTCAGAGGAGTCAAAGTGCTATGAATCGATTACACCATTTATTACTGACGAGTCTGCTATTTTTTTCTGTCCAGGTTTTTGGCGGGGAATTCTCACCCGGCTATCCGTCGGCATACCGCTACTACCCAGAGCTGGCAGGTGCACTTGATAAAGACTTGGATGGCTTGCTTTCTTATGATGAGCTTATTGAGGGCTACCATGCACCGTATCTGAACAAAGACCTTTATCAAACCATCAGGCTTTACCTTGTTAATTTCGAGTCATGGCAAAACCCTGTCACTGCCTCATTAAACAGGGAGAGCATTGAGCTGGCTGAACTGTCGGGGCGAGTCTCAAAGTATCACCACGAGAAAGACAACATCTTCTGGGATGCCTGGCTTGCAAAGCCCGAACGGCAACTGTTTGCCGAGAGCTATAGACGACTTTTTCCCCACGGTCTGACCAGTGTTACTGCGGATAATCTACTGCAGGGGTATTTTCCAGATTGTGTTCTGATCGCTTCGCTGGCCTCAATAGTCAGCTCAGAAACGGGAAAAAGGCTCACATTCAATTACTTTTACCCCATCGATGAACAGACGTTTGAAATTGTTTTTCCCGGGATTGGTAGAGGTGAGGTGATTCAATTCAGAGAAGTTGAGCGTTACTCACACTTTGCCAAAACACGCGACGGCGGTA
>NZ_JAHHPR010000507.1:0-1679 GCF_024606255.1 Endozoicomonas sp. SESOKO3 | reverse complement strand
CTTTTATAGTATGCCATTGTTCCAATAGAGGATTTATGAACCATAACAGCAACAGATATTTTTGTGAGAACAACGGTTGAATTGCGATTCTTTTCCATTAACCGGACATTCCCGGCACCTCTTTCCTTAATCCAGCGTCGCTCGACCTCACCATCGGTCTTAGGGTGATGGGTGACCAGAAAGGTCACGGACGGTAGCTTTCGGGTGGCTTCAATAAAGACTCTGAAATACTCTTCATACGTGTCGTCATAGCCACCGGCGAATACCACAACAGACTCATTGGGACCAAGGTTTAGTTCAAGGCGGAGAGATTGGTTATCTGTTTGTCGGTAAATATCATCCCAGGCCTCAAGCGCCGGTTGCCCGGATATCATGTAGAGGGGATTGGGGCAAAATACAAGATCGTTGAAGCTTTCTGCGGTTGCAGCACTGGGAATATGGAATTCATCGAGGGTTTGAATTGTTTTCAGAAATGCCTGTACATATTCCTTTTTGGTAATGGGATCAAAATTATCATAGAAAGCCAGAGTGAAGCTGCCATGTTGCTTCATATGATTGAGAATCTGGGCCTGTGCAGCACTGGCCATTCCGGAATAGACGATCTTAGGTTTAATACGTTGCGATAACTCAATAAGAGCGCTTCGGGGCCAGAGTGTTTCCCGGTTGTTCCGGAGCTGGTCTGGATCAGGTACAGGCACAGTGAGGTTCAGCGGGTGATTTCTGAAGATTTCTTCGGCCCTGCCAAGCGATAAAATACGGTAGTTAATACCCCGCTTTTTCAAAGCTTTTTCAAGCTGTTTAAAAGCATCACTTTCCCCCTGATCATAAGCGACCAGGAGAAGATCAATGTTTTTTGTTGCCAGTGCATTTGAGCTGAAAATGTTAATAAAGAAACAAACAAACAGCGCAAAGACAGAGGCTGGATAGTTTTTCATTCTGACTCCGTTAGAACCCCTGTTTCCGGGTTCTATCAGTTTTTGAAACAGGGGAACGTACAGTCTGGTACAGAATTCCGATAAAGGAAAGGTGGTTGGCTGGTCGCTTTTTAGCCTTTCAGGGAATTATTTTCGGGTCAGGAATACACCCATTTCACGATGATGGGTGTAGGGGAACTGGTCAAAAAGGGCTATTCGCTGCACTTTATGAGTCAGGGTGATTTTTTGTAGATTCTGCTTCAATGTATCAGGGTTACAAGAAATATAAACAATGTTGTCGAATTTCTGAACCAGAGCCTCAGTAGCTTCATCAAGGCCCGCCCTGGGAGGGTCTACCAGTATTGTGGATACGTCATAACTATCCAGGTCAATGTCCTGCAAGCGTCTGAACAGTCTCTCCCGATTCATGGCCTGAGTGAACTCTTCGCTGGACAATCGTGCTATCTGGACATTCTCAACGGCATTGAGCTCGAAGTTGTCATGGGCAGAGTGAACGGATGCTTTGGATATTTCCGTAGCCAGAACCTTGCAAAAGTGGTTGGCCAGGACGCACGTGAAATTGCCGTTTCCGCAATAAAGCTCAAGCAGGTCACCCTTCAGGCCAGTGCAAACCTCACTGGCCCAGCCAAGCATCTGTTCATTAACGCCGGCATTGGGTTGAGTGAAGCTGTTCTCGACCTGGGTGTATTGATAGGTTTTGCCCAGCACATTCAAGGTTCCGACAACGTAATCCCGATCCAGAAC
>NZ_JAHHPR010000506.1:0-2198 GCF_024606255.1 Endozoicomonas sp. SESOKO3 | reverse complement strand
GACTTGAGTTGGGTGGCATCCAAATCAGAGATGACCGTCATTAAAAAATCAGCGGTACCCAGCCTCAATAATCCTTCAAGATTAGTGATCGGTGAGTTTTTAACACCCAGTTTCCCTCTTAAAAAGTCTTCGGTTGAACTGTCTAATGCCTGCTTGAACAAATGAATGGTAAACATGGACTTCAGTAAATCAGAATTCAGATTCAGTCTTTCTGAAATGACAAAGGCCTTATACTGGCACCACTGAAAAAATTGCCTTAAGAAACTTCTTTTGCTTGGGGCAATAAGAGAACCAATCCAGGATGTTATATCCCCAATCCCACTGAGATCGACCCCAATGTTGACCTGAACATGATAGCGTAGTGGCTTCTTCCCTCTTGCCTTGGGCAATAATGAGATTTTATTATTTTCATATTGAGGATTGTTGATTAGCCTGAACTTTTTTAAATCATCTTTTGGATCATTTTCAAGTAGCTCGTTATTATAAGCTTGAACGAAATCGCTTACGGTAATACCACTCTCAGGTATTTTTGCTAAACCAGAGTGCAATATATTGGTAGCACGAAATAAAGCTGAGGATTCACTTAGATAATCCCGGAGAGGTTTTGGTCCGGTAACGATTTCAATGACAGAGCCATGCCTGGCTGAATCAGTAGTCAGGGCCAAATCATGATAATCAGGGCTAACACGTTCATCAGAAGTGAATTTAGTGTACGCCAGGTCTACTCTCGATTCAGTATCCACACTTGTGAGAGAGTACTCTATTTCAAGACCGATCTGTCCTTTATAAGTGTCTACAGGGATAGCTGGAGCTTTTATGTTTTCTGGTAATTTTTTAATGTCAAGTTCATCCAGAATGCTTTTCCGAATGGTTTCAGAATCCCTGCTGACGCCTTTCAACAGATTTGCTGCAACAATATACCGAGCCATCAGGCTTGATAAAGTGTGATATTGTTGAGCCAGAATTTTGCCTTCGGTGAAATACTGGCTTGGGTCAATTTTCAGGACACAACCGGTATTTTTGACCAGAACCGGCTCCGGCGCAGTTATGCTGGATGAACCGGGAGGAGTGATGACCAGTAGTAGCCGGACAGAGTTAGGTATTTTGACCTGGTCGAAGCCTGTGCCGACGGAGCTATCAATAACGCCCCGGTTCACCAGAGTCTGGAGATCGCCAAAGGTCTGGTTTTGCCCTTCCTTCAACGCCTCGGAAAAAGCCTTGAACTCAGGGGTGGTTCTGAGCCATCGAAGTGTTCTGATAATATCACTGTGCAACAAAAACAGGTCTTTTGAAGGAACATTGTTTTCCATAACATATTTGATAAACCGGCCAGAAAACAGGATCGCGATCTTTGACGCCGAGCCTTTATCGCCATAGGAACCCGGTGCCACTTCGCTAATAATTCCGGGACTGTTCTTCTTTATTCCTTTGTTATAGACGTCCAGGTAATGAGAAGAAATTGTGCCAGTGTACGGAGTTTTGTCTGGCGGGTTTTCCATATCACCCAGATCTGACAATAAACTGTCCTTGACTTCGGCGGGTAAACCAGTGCTGGTTATTCGATTTTTCAACAACTGGTAATCCGATTGCTGCAGCTGCAGCGCAGACCGCAGTTCTGAATCCAGCATCTGTTTCCAGAAATCTGTGTGTAGCTCAACCAGGCCCTGTGCAAAATTACCAACAGCGGTCCCCGGCTCCGCTTCGAGAGAACGAAAAACGTTTCTGACCGGAACGGCCAGACGCTTTTCCTGAAACAATACGCCCAGTGCCTGCCGGAAATCATCCACAGAACCCTGGGCAAACTTAAGCTCACGGTTATCACTATAAACAACGATCGTCTTATAAAGTGGATCGCTGTCTTCGGGCACCTGCCGTAGTTTCAGAACGTTATCAAAACCGTAATCACCATCAGGATCATTATGGAAATCCGTTTGCCATATCTCCATAGCCCTGACGATTTCAGCTGCGGTTGCTACCGATGCTCGCAGTTTCAGGAGCAGAGCCAGCCCGTAAGATTGGGCCATTACCCGGCCCAGACGGGAGGCAGACGAATTTTGTCGTACATCCGATAGTCCAAGCTCGATGATGACAGGCTTCTTTCCCCACAATTGCCCAACAGTCAGCCAGCTGTCTGCGATCAGCCGATCGCGTTCCGGGCGAATATGAATGCCCGGAATTTCTGATTCAAAATCATTCTC
>NZ_JAHHPR010000505.1:0-1552 GCF_024606255.1 Endozoicomonas sp. SESOKO3 | reverse complement strand
TTCTCCACCAATCTGACCATCCATGGTTAATCTCCCTACTGCTATCTGAAGGACTTAAATGAAACTGTTTTATAATTTGACCTTCATATCGTACGAAAGTTTCATTTGGACAGTGGCTCGTTGCCATGGAAGGAAGTTACCCATCTCGAAAAATTTATCACGAACAAACTATGAGTCAGGAGGCTGACCGGGAATCGCGCTCATCCAGGCGACCCCGTAGCGGGGACGGCAGTCTATTCCTGGTCAACCTCCAGGTCAGTCGCCATCGAATTCAAATTCACGCTGTTCAAAAATTCTTCGGCAATGGTTGTCAGCTCACTGGATTTGAGCACCAGAGCGTTACTGGCGTTGAGTGCCTGCCGCAAGTAATCATCCTGAAGAGAGTCCAACAATTCAGAGCTCACAATATCAGACATCATGGCATACAGTTCTTCTGGTGAGGATGGATCATGAGCGCCATAGGAGTCCTCTTCGTTGTACCCAAAGATGGATGCCTTGGCCCAACAATAGGTTAGGCAGCCACCTTTCGAGTGTGTCAATCTATACAGATAATGACAGAAGGCCAGCTGAATCACCTGCTTGCATATTTCTCTAGTCTCATTCACAACACTTTGCTTCTCAAGGTAGATAAATTTTTCCGATGCTGTTGGCTCATTCCTGCATTGGTTTTTCTTTGTCTCATATTTATTGATGTCTTTCAGTAAATGCTTAAGTTGCGGAGCGTCCTCAAACGCTCGTTGAAACAGGGCTTCAGCCTTTTCCTCAATCAATGTGCCCCCCCAGGAAGGTTCCCCTGCGATAATCACCGGACGGTGGTTCCCCTTGCCTGAAATTAACCTCGGAAACGCGGGATGGTGGGCCAACATTCGCTCAACATTGGGAATACCCTCAGGTTCGTCCGTCCAGGCGTTCTGTAAGAATGGATTGGCAATATGATATTCAAGGGATGATGAAAAGCCATCATGACAATGACTGACGAATGGGGTATCACTATCTCTTTGTTGGAAGTTTTCATAAGCCATATGCAACAACTGACTATTGTTTTCCCTGGAAAAGAACTGCTTATACCACTTTTTCAAGCAATGAGCGGCTTCAACCTTGAGTTCATCGACGCTTTTCAGACGCACCAATAGCTCATGATGTTCACCGGCGTCTGCAATATAGTCCTCATCGGCCAGTATTGGATCCAGCCAACCCAATTTCAGGACTTCAAGGGCAAAGCGGATAACCGATGGCTTGGTCAGGTCACTCGCTGTCAGTATTTCTAACATTGAATAAAACCAATTGTGATCGCATAGGTCCTCCTGATCAATTATTTTTGGATGAAGTAACTTGAGTTGTTCAGTAATCTGCTCTTCATCACTATCGGACAATATTCGTGTCACCGCTTCCGATATCGAATCAAGTTGCATCTCGTCACAGCCCGATGCTTCTTTCCCCAGCGAGACGATTATTGAGACGGCCATAGAAAAACTGGTTAAATCTTTTTGCTCCCAAAGGTTCTTGACTATTTTGGAAATAATTAGCCTGGTATCTGGCAATGCGCTGTTTT
>NZ_JAHHPR010000504.1:0-1079 GCF_024606255.1 Endozoicomonas sp. SESOKO3 | reverse complement strand
TCAGGAACTCAGTGTTTACCGTGAGATCGCTGCTGGCAAATATTCTGGCCGACAGTCGGCTACCAGGAAAAAGAATCCATCCTCCCGAACGACCAAAGCATCATCGACCGCAACAACGAGTCAGACCGGCCAGATGAGCGGATCTGCTGCCCGTAAACAGGGAGCCGATTCGACAAACGACAGCAGTCGTGAAGATGAAGACCCGCTGGAACCTTCAGCTGAACAGGATACCGGAAGTTCTGCTGTCACTTGTTTCAAGTGCAACAAGGCACTGAATACACAGGAATTAAGGCGAATAACCAATGAGGCAACTGCCTCCGTGATTTTATGCAACAAGTGCCTTTCGGACAATCAGAGTAAAAAAAGAGCAAAACGAATCCGGAAAGAAACAAAGCCGGATTCATCAGAACCGGCCCAGAAAAAAAAGAAGGGCCCGGGTAGAAAGAGAAATAATACTGAAGCAGCTGCTACTGCGCCATCGGCCAAAAAAAAGAAACCGGCAGACACTCAGATCCCCGGTGACCCATTGGAAAAAGTAAAAGAAAATATCGAATACGAATTAAGTCAGGAAGAGCTGGAAAAAGTACAAACCCTGATGGAGGTATTCAAGAAAAAAAACATCACAGTCAAGTCTACTTTTTATAAACTCCTCGGCTTTCTAGAGAGAAGTTCATTTAATAGCTTCTTCGATAATGCCACCGCTTTTTTTGGGCACCTTTCTGAAAACTTCAAAAATACAGGCATGCTGACCAGCATGTTAAACAATAGAAAAAAACATATCCGGAGTTTCACAGAACGTAGCCTGAGTGAACTCGAATATTTAGCACGTTTGGATGTATTGAATTCCTTCTCGTCCATGAATAATGGTAAAGGCGTGCCCACACATAAGGAAGTGAAAGCAATACTGGGCTGGCCAGAATGGAAAGCCAGGGATGGCGAGTTTAATACGAAGTTGTTCCGATCCTTCTCGTCCATGAATAGCAGCAAAGGCATGCTCAAACATGAGCAAGTGAAAGAGGTGCTAGGCTGGCCGGAATGGAAAGACAAGGATGGCGAGTTCAGTATGGAGCTGTTCCGCT
>NZ_JAHHPR010000503.1:0-1932 GCF_024606255.1 Endozoicomonas sp. SESOKO3 | reverse complement strand
ATGCCTGTGATTGTTCCTGGGACAAAGTGTGTGAAAAGATCCAGACGGCAAAAGTACATGGCGGCATCGTAGTGATTTCAGAAATGAATTTGATCGACAGTCAGCATCTGGAAGGTGAGTTAAACGACATTCTGGCCGGTGACGCCCACCCGGGCTTCCACCTGTTTGCCACCATCAACCCACCGCAGTACAGCGGGCGAAAACCGTTATCACCGGCGCTGAAAGGACGTTTTCGTCATTTGCCCATCCGGCAGTACAGTCCGTCAGAATTGCAGGCCATTGCCAGGAAAGTGTTGCCAGAGACCCAACAGGGGAAAATCATCGCTGAACAACTGACTATGCAACATTGTCGTTTGAGGGCTTATCTGCAACAGAAAAACCTGCCGTTGCAGCCGACCAGTCTCGATTTACAGAATGTCGCCAGGGCTGTTATCAGAGGGGGTGATTTTACCGAAGAAGGACTACAGCAATGCCTCAATCAGCACTACCGGCTTTACCTCATGGCCGCCAGGAAATCACTGGAGGAACTACCAGAGTCATCGGCTCTTACCGTCAACAACGGTGAGCTTGATTCCGGACTCTGCCATTGGTTCAACCAGACGGTATCGGGCATTGATCGTCCGTGGTTGATACGACGCGATGATTTCAACAGTCTGGATGAAAAACGCCATAAAATTTGTATCAAGGCTGATCTGAATGAAGAGGAAGCCAGAACCGAAATCATCAAGAGACTGGCTCAGGGCCGTTGGCAGGCATCCGGTCTTTCCCTCAAACCGGATCAGTCAGACAACATTCTCACTCAGGCACTTTACCGACACTGGCAGCAACGCTGGTTTGATCGTGAGTTTGGCCCGATGAGCGTGGATGCTAATAGCGTGTTTCCCCTGACGAAAGAACAGGAACAAACACTGAAATTAACCGCTTCCCAGCCATATCTTCAGAAGACTGATCAGCGGATAGACGCATGGAATGCCCGTGACGTTCAACTATGGCCTGCGTTTTGGCATCAGATTTGTCATCAGATAAGTGCTCTGGAGAACCATCGGGTTGACAGTAGTATTAACAAAGGGTCAGCTGCTGGCGGTGATAACGCTCCTGAACCATACGATCCGGAAGTCCACGAGAAAGAGGCTCCGGCATTGGACCAGAGTACGGACTATGAATGCCGGGAGAAGCTACAACTTAACGATTATAAAATTTTTGATACTCAGGACTTTTCTTCCCATATGTATCGATGGTGGGCAAAGGATATTTATGTGTCTGCCAGGGGCGATATCAAACAGATCGATCTTAGTGATAAAAACATTGATGGGGTCGAAACCCTCATACCGGCCGTGTTACCAAGGCAGGATCAGCCAGTGCCACTAGCCAGCGATCAAACGCTGGCGACCTTTAGCTGGTCATCAAACAATGGCCAGTATGCATTGCCCAGCCTGAGACCGAACGACTATATCGTGGCACTGCGCATAGAACCCGATGTGCCATTTACCCTGATCAGGAACCAATATACCGGGCTTCACACACTGTTGATTAAGGAGGTCCGGGACAACCAGCGCATTCACGTGGCTTATGTCGTAGAACCGAGAGAACCGGTCAAAAAAATACCTGCTAAAGAAGCCCGGCCAGAAGGATCAAAACATTTTGACAACCGCTGCTCAGAGGGTATGAAAACAGTACTGGACAAACTGTTTAAGACCTTTGACCACGATGACCAACACTCACCCGAAGTAAAGATGCTTTTGCAGTCAATAAAACAACCTGAAAGCGTGGAGCAACGAATTAAGGCGATCACAGAATATTGCAAACACTTTTCCGGTGGGACACAACCAGAGCGCAATAAAAATTTCTTTGCATTCCTCGTAACAAAGCGGCAGGGTAGCTGTCGTCATCGTGTGCCTGTTTTTATTGCTTTTTGTCGTTATTTTGGGATTC
>NZ_JAHHPR010000502.1:0-1000 GCF_024606255.1 Endozoicomonas sp. SESOKO3 | reverse complement strand
CCGGTGACGCCCATCCGGGTTTCCATCTGTTTGCCACCATCAACCCGCCTGAGTATAGCGGGAGAAAACCCCTGTCACCGGCGCTGAAAGGGCGTTTCCGACATCTGCCCATCCGGCAGTATAACCCGGAAGAATTGCAGGCCATTGCTGAGAAAGTGTTGCCACAGACCCCCGAGGGGAAAACCGTGGCCGAAAAGCTGACAAAACAACATTGTCAGCTAAGGGCTTGCCTGAAACGGAAAAACCTGCCGTTACAGCCAACCAGTCGCGATTTACAGAATGTCGCCAAAGCGGTTCTCAGAGGAGGCGATTTTACCGAAAAAGCACTTCATCAATGCCTCAATCAGCACTACCGGCTTTACCTGATGGCCGCCCACCTGTCACTGGAGGAACTGCCCGAGTCATCGGCTCTTGCCATTAGTAAAGAAACACTTGATTCCGGACTGTGCGAATGGTTCACCCAAACGGTATCGGGCATTGATCGGCCCTGGTTGATACGACGCAGTAATCGCAACAGTATTGATGAAAAACGCCATGAAATTCGCATTAACACTCGTCTGGACGGAGAGAAAGCCAAAACGGAAATCATTAAGAGGGTCGCTCAGGCCAGATGGCAGGCATCCGGTCTTTCGCCGGAGCCGGATGAGTCGCAGGATATTCTCAACCGGTCACTGTACCGATACTGGCAGCAATGCTGGTTTAATGATGAGTTTGGCCCGACAGGCGTGGACGCCAATAGCGTATTTCCCCTGACGGAAGAAGAAAAACAAACGCTGAAAACACCCGCTTCCCAGCCTTATCTTCGGGAGGCTAATCAGCGGATAGAAGCGTGGAATGCCCATGACGTTCAATTTTGGCCTGCGTTCTGGCATCAGATAAGTGATCTGACGAGCCAACAGCTTGAAGATGATATTAACGAAGCGTCTGCGGTTGGCAATGATATTAACGAAGCGTCTGCGGTTGGCAATGATATTAACGAAGCGTCTGCGATTGGCAATGA
>NZ_JAHHPR010000047.1:0-1059 GCF_024606255.1 Endozoicomonas sp. SESOKO3 | reverse complement strand
GACACATTCTCACCGGTTGGATTACCCTTGATGCCGGAAAACAGACCGCACCCGTCAAGAGCAGAGCTGACCAGTAAACGAGCCTCCTGAATCATAGGCAACTGAGACAACCCCGGATCAGTAATAATGAGTGGTTTTTTCATCCCCAATTCAATACAGGCAGCGGGCAGATCTTTGATACGGCCAGCCCCTGCACGAATAGCTGTCGGAAAATTCCAGTTAGCTGTGTACTGTTCAATGTCCATTGACGTTTCCTTACTGCTTCAACCGTGCTTGATGTGAAAGGATTTGGGTCGGGTAAGGGCATCAAAACCCAACACCGACAAAGTACAGCCCCGACCTGAGTTTTTAATGCCAGTCCAGGCCAGGGCCGGGTCAAGATAATCACAGCGATTGACAAAAAAAGTGCCGGTTTGCACCTGACGGCCCAGTTCAACGGCTCGCTCAATATCCCTTGAGAAAATAGCGGCCGTCAGTCCAAACTCACTGTCGTTCATCAGGCGGACCGCTTCTTCATCGGAAGAGACTTTTTGAATCCCCAAAACAGGTCCGAAACTTTCTTCCGTCATCACCCGCATAGTGTGGTTCACGTGTGTGAGCAACTGGGGAGCAAGATAGGGAGTGCCCGGCTCATGCTCTGGGAACAAGGCCGGGTCAATATGGGCAACCGCCCCCTGTGAAATAGCTTCTTCCACCTGCCCCCTGACAAAGTCCGCAGCACTGCTTTTCACCAGCGGGCCCAGAGTGGTTTCAGGATCATCGGGTCGTCCGAGACGATACTGCTTCACCAGAGCAACAGCTTTTTCAACAAATGCATCATAAACATCTTCATGTACATAGAGCCTTTCTATGCCGCAGCAAGATTGACCGGAGTTAAAGAAAGCACCGTCTATAACCGTGTCCGTCGCTGAATCCAGATCAGCGTCCGCTCTGATGTAGGCAGGATCTTTGCCACCCAGCTCCAGCCCCATACCTATGAATTGTCCGGCAGCCGCTTTCTCTATTGCCGCTCCAGCAGGGACTGAGCCAGTGAACGCTACATGTTTTATGGTGTCACAC
>NZ_JAHHPR010000501.1:0-1383 GCF_024606255.1 Endozoicomonas sp. SESOKO3 | reverse complement strand
ATTATTAACCATCCCGAATGGTTACTGATGCTGCTTGCTCCGCTGTTTATCGGTTTAATGGTGGCGGAGTATTTCACTGGCCAAAGGTGCGGAAAGCTACCGGAAAATTCTGCCTATAAACTGCCAGAAGTGCTGTGCAACTTCTCATTAGCAGGTATGCATCAGCTGGCAGATCTCCTTACAGGCCTGTTGATTGTAAAACTCTATTTCTGGCTTTTTGGCTGGAAGTTGCTAGAGATTGAAATGAACGCAGCGTCCTTTGTTATTTTGCTGATCTTACAGGATTTTTGCTACTACTGGTTTCATCGCGCCAGCCACAGGGTGCGCTGGATGTGGGCTGCCCACGTCGCACATCATAGCTCGGAAAGAATGAATTTCAGCACAGCGTTTCGCCAAAGCCTGATGTACCCGATTGCTGGTATGTGGCTGTTTTGGGTTCCTTTGGTCATCATTGGTTTTGAGCCTAAATGGGTTATCTTTGCGGTCCTGCTTAACCTGGGGCTACAGTTCTTTGTTCATACACAGTGGGTTCGCACTCTCGGTAAGCTCGAACTTATTTTTAACACACCGTCGCATCACCGGGTTCATCATGGGCTCAACGCTCAATACATTGATAAAAACTATGCCGGTGTTATGATCGTCTGGGATAAGCTATTCGGTACCTTTGAACCAGAAGTGGAAACCGTGCGCTATGGGATCAGCAAGCCTGTCAACAGCTATAATCCGCTGGTTGTGACCTTCTCTGAATGGTTGGATATGTTTAGAGAAGTAAAAGGCAAACACACGACGCTCAAACAGCGTATGAAGATCTTTTTTGCTCCACCAAGTGATAAACCAACAGTGGCAGAGTCTGAAAGTCCGGATCAAACGTTAAAAAAAGAAAATCAATAGGATTTTGACTGTCAACAATCGAGTAACCACTGAAGAAGGACGAAGTCAGATCCGGAACAGCCATGATATTGAGAGAGTTCTGAACTATCCTTGGGCCTTATTGACTGCTCTGCGGCTTGAAGATGACAGAACTCTTATCATTCGCAGCCACTGTCTTTGTGAGCTTCTTTGCCATCATGAATCCCGTTGCCAATACCCCCATTTTTCTGGGCTTAACCAATGGGCTTGAATCGGCTGAAAAGCGAAAAATCGCCATACAATCCAACTTTCTGGCGTTCATTATTGTCAGTGTCTTTTGCCTGCTAGGTCATGTCATTTTCAGTCTTTTTGGTATCACCCTCCCGGCACTCAGAATTGCAGGAGGCATTCTGGTGTTCCTGATTGGCAAGGACATGCTTTCCGGCAATAGCTCAGAGGTTCACACTCCCAGTATCGAGGATAATCGTAAAAGTCTGGAGCATCCCCATGTCAGTATTGCGATCAGTCCACTGG
>NZ_JAHHPR010000046.1:0-1342 GCF_024606255.1 Endozoicomonas sp. SESOKO3 | reverse complement strand
ATTTTAGCCCATGCTCCAGCAAGGCTTTCTTGACTTTTTCTTCTTGATCCCAGAGCGGCTCATCAGGTGGAATAATAAAATTCAGCTCATAATTGTGTGATGGGTTGATGACAAAATATTTATCTCTCAAATGGGGATACACATCCTCATACAATCGAGTAGCTCTTTCGGGATCAAACAATAAAAGATGCGGTAAGATTTCCCTGCGGGTATCATCACTTATCTCATCATTCATAAAAATTTTCCGAAAATCATCCTCCGATCTTCTCTCCAAGGATATTAAACACCGACAATTTGCTAACTGATCACAATACTCAATAAGCTGTTGGTGGTGGTTGCTTAATAACCGGTAGAAAGAAGGAAAAATAAATTCATTCCCAACATAAGAAATTGAGAAAAGGGCATGCTGAAAGGCGAATCTATCGGCTTCTGTCTTTACATCGCTATTAAGGCGTTGTGCAAGTATATTAAAATCCCACTGATCTCCTTCAAAAATCGCTATTTTCCCAAAGGTCATATCCAGATCACGCATACCAGCCAAGACTACAATTAGTTTACTAAAGGCACCCTGCATGCTTTCACGTGATCTCATTTGGGAGCATTCGACGGTCATTTTACCCACTACGGCGTTGAAGCTTATTTTCATGGTGTCAGCATTTTTATCCAGTTCGATTGCTTTTAGTAACTGTATCAGAAACCAAATACGCTTTAACTTGCCGGATTTATGATTGCTTTCGGATTCAAATTGGTCAGAAAAATTCAACCGCAAGGTACGTCCTTTCCCTCCCTCTGCATGTTCTAACAGCTCAACAAGGCCCACGTGAGTTCCTAACTTCAGATTAACAATCACGGCATTATCCATAATGACGACGATGGCTGAATACCTTGTTGTTTTTTCAATATATACTTTGTCGGACGATTTCAATAGCGGCAGATCTTCACTCGGGTTTGTGTAATCAACATAGGTGATGCTCCTATTCTTGGATACCTTGCCCTGACCAGAAGCCAATGCGATCGGTGCCAGTGCGTTTACAAAACGCTGATGCAGGGCAAAAATCAGCTCATGTACACTCCGAACCTGCTCAGCCTCTTTAGGGTTGAGTACCTGAAGACTGAATTGCAGCTGATGGCAGGTAGCCAACCACTCGCGAAATGATACTTGCCCTTCTTTACCGGCTTGCAAGGGATGGTTGATACGCTCTAACTCTGATCCGATGGTCTGCTTCAGTGTCTTAAACCGGTTGATCAATAGCCGTAATTCATCCAGCAACGTCTGGACCTCGGGTTCAATGTTGTTATCAGCCAACCGTAAGTACGCGCCGTAGCCATCCAATAGTGCTTG
>NZ_JAHHPR010000500.1:0-8786 GCF_024606255.1 Endozoicomonas sp. SESOKO3 | reverse complement strand
CTTTCGGACACTAGCACCTGAAGCTAGCGCGTCTACCAATTCCGCCACCTGGGCCCTGCGATCAGCAATGTGCTGCTCAACAAGTGCGGCGAATATTAGGGATATAAGGCAAAAGTGTCAACACCCAGTAGAAAATTAAGGGTTCGGAAAATACGCTATATTGCTTAAAAATGAAAGGCTTACCCAGATCTGGCGGACGTTGAACACGCGTTCTGGGCGTATTGAACAATGATGGCAACTGAATGGTTTTTTGGTGCACACTCAGAATGATAGGGGCTACTCATCATAATGCATTAAAAGACACATCAGATTCTACAGGTTATCTCAGGGAGACATTATGAAAGTGAATGGAAGACAGTTCCGTTTTCTGCAAGAAACACTCAAGAGCTGGTCCCGGGATGGTCTTCTGGATGAAGGCAAAAAAGAAGCCCTGCTGAACTCTCTGGATGTGCAATCCTTTCAATGGCGCATCCTGGCCCAGTACGCTTGCTGGGCGGCGCTATTTTCCATGGTGCTATCACTGTTAGCAGTGGTTACGGATAAGGCTCTGATTGCATGGCTGGAGCGTTTATTTACTCTTCAGGACGGCACCCGAAGCTTGTTTTTCGCTGCATTGTCGGTTGGCATTTATCTGTTTGGCGGTTGGTTCAAGTCACGCCAGACAGGCCGTGTGTTTAGTCAGGAGCTTATTTTTTTCCTGGGCGCTATATCGACAGCGGCTTCCATTTACTACCTGTACAAGGTCTTTTATACAGTTAATGGTCACTATTCGCTGTTATTGCTTCTTGGAGCTGCGATTTATCTGTTAGTCGCGATAGTGCTGGAATCACTGTTGCTCTGGGTATTGGGATTACTGGTATTGGCTTGCTGGTTTTTTTTCGAAACGATTTACTGGACTAGTGATGGTAATCTGCCGCTTTTCGGGAAGAGCTTTCCAGTGCAATTTCTTGTCTTCAGTTTGGTGGTTCTTTTGCTGGGCTACGGCCTGCCAGTCTTTAAACGGACCAGAGCCTTTTTTGATGCGACTCAGTTTTTCTCGTTAACGATACTCTTCGGGTGTTTGTGGGTTTTGTCCATGATAGGTGATTATGACTATACATCTGAGCCCTTCAGTGCGTCACAAATGGAGCTTTGGTTATGGCGACTGGCCATGCTGGCAGCGTCATGTTTGGCTATTTTTGTTGGTTTTCGCAGAGATGACTCTATTCTAAGAATCCTGGGAGTCGGCTTTCTGTTGTTGAATCTGTATACCCTGTTCTTTCAATATGGCTGGGACACAATGCACAAAGCACTGTTCTACGCATTGCTGGCGCTTAGTTTCTGGTTGCTGGGAAGATACTCGGAATGGCTGTGGCTGGGACTGGCAGGAAAGAGGAAGTTTTAAATAAATGAGGTCGTTCTGTTAGCAGAACAACCTCGGGAACTCGAGGGTTTAGCAGGTATCAGCTGTTAACGGCTTCTTTCAGGGATTTACCTGGCTTGAAGGCTACTGTATTGCTGGCAGCGATTTCTATCGGCTCACCGGTTTGTGGGTTTTTGCCTGTGCGTGCGGCTCTGCTGCGTTGCAGGAATGTACCAAAGCCCACAAGACTGACAGTGTCTTCTTCTTTCAGAGCGGAGGTAATGACCTCGATCAAGGCATTGAGTGCCTGGTTGGCTTGTTCTTTTGTCAGATCTGCCTGATCGGCAATAGCGTTGACGAGTTCTGGTTTACGCATGATGTCATGCACTCCTTCTTTTTTTTTTTCTTCCGATGGATAAGCGGTCACCAACAGACTAAAACACTGTAGAGGTGAGAGCAATAGCCTTTCTCGCGAAAAAACCGGGAATCTGTTTATTTCGACAAAATTAGCCGATTTTGACCATTTCAAAGTCCTCTTTGCCGACACCGCAGTCAGGACAGTGCCAGTCTTCTGGAACATCTTCCCAGCGAGTACCTGGCTCAATCCCCTCATCAGGCCAACCTTGTTCCTCGTCATAGATAAAACCGCAAACAATACACTGCCATTTTTTCATGTATGTCTCCAAAGGATCTTAGCCATTTAAAAGTCAGTGACGACAGTCTCAATTTTATACAACGAAAGCCAGTCGGGGAGGAAAAAGGGTTTGAAAAAACGCACTGGAACAACAGTAATATATCGGGCTCTGCCTCTGGCAGGGCCCGATCCTCGATCAGTTCATGGAAGCTTTGATCGACTTGTCCTATTCAGATTTCAGCTGATGATACCACTGCCCCAGAATCTGGCGTTCTTCTTCAGTCATCTCGGTGCGGTTTGCCAGAGGCATGACTTGTGTCTGAACGGCCTGACTATAGATCTTGTCCGCTTTGCTAGCTATGGAATCATAATCATCAAAGATCAAGCCGCCCGGCGCTGCCTGAAAGAGAGGGTCGGTTGGCTTGGCCCCATGACAGGTAGAACAGCGACTGGTGACAATCTCGACAATTTCCTTTTCGTCAAAAGCGGGTGCTTTTGCAACCCCCGACATTGGCGCTGTCTGTGGCCGGATGACAAAAGCCAGGCTCAACATCACTACGGCAGCGGCAGGCCATAGCCAGGTTAATACAGTACCCTGGTTGCGACGGTTAAAGAAGTGTCGGATCAGAATCGCAGCCAGTGACAGGGCAGCAAGAATCGCCCAGCTCAAGTCATGACCATAAGTCATCGGGTAATGGCCACTGATCATGATAAACAACAGTGGCAGGGTGAAGTAGTTGTTGTGCCTTGAGCGTAGCAATGCATGTCGGGCAATGGCCGGATCAAAGCTGCTGTCACCGCTCTGGGCTGCATCCACCAGCTTCCTCTGGGACGGGATGATAATCTGGAAGACATTACCCACCATCAGGGTGCCAATCAGTGCACCTACGTGGATATAAGCTGCTCTGTCGCTGAACAGTTGAGTGTATCCCCAGGCTGCAATAACAATCAGTCCAAAGAGTACCGCACTGAACAGTTTCTCATTGGAAAACAATGGAGTCCGACAAAGTAAATCGTATACCAGCCAGCTCACGAACAGGCTGAATGCACTGATTGCGATGGCTGAGGCCGGTGACAGTGGAGAGTCTGACGCAAGCAGATAACTTTCTGCGCCCCAGTAGTAAATAATGGCCAGCAGGGCAAAGCCACTCAGCCAGGTGACATAGGCTTCCCATTTAAACCAGTGCAGGGTTTCCGGCATTTTCTCCGGTGCCAGGTGGTATTTGTTCACTTCATAGAAGCCACCACCGTGCACAGCCCATAACTCCCCTTTAATGCCTTTTTTCTGTTTTGCCTGAGGGGCGTTTTCCAGTCGCCCTTCCAGCCAGTTGAAGTAAAAGGAGGCACCGATCCAGGCAATACCTGCCGTGACGTGCAACCATCGAAAAATCAGGTTCAACCAGTCTTGTATATAGGATTCCATACTCAGTTTCTTCCTCGGGTTTCCTGACCCATGATGATGGCTTTTTCAATGACCCGGTCGTCACCCATCACCATGAGAACACCCAGCAACTCTTCCAGTGTTTTTGTTTTTTCTGTTCTGAATTTCAACAAAGGTGTGGCTTCGGGGTTAAGCACCAGAAAGTCTGCCTCGTTGCCGATCTTGAAACTGCCGATGCGGTCGTCGAGATGCAGGGCTCTGGCCCCCCCCCAGCGTGGCCAGGTAGAAAGCTTGAAGAGGAGATATCGTATTCTCACTCAACTGAGATACCTGATAAGCGTCTTTCATCGTGTTCAGCAGACAAAGACTGGTGCCACCACCCACGTCTGTACCCAGCCCGACACGAATATTCTTGTTTTGTGCGTTAGAGAAACTGAATAAACCGCTGCCCAGAAAAAGGTTGGAGCCCGGACAGCAGGCAATGGATGAGTCGCTTTCGGCCATTCGGTCCCAACTTTGCTCGCACAGATGGATGGAGTGGGCAAAGACCGATCGTGAGCCCAGCAGACCATGCTGGTCATAAACATCCAGATAATGTTTGCTGTCAGGAAACAGTTCCTGAACCCATGCTATTTCTTTGGGGTTTTCAGACAGATGGGTATGCAGGTAAAGGCCTTCATGTTCTCTGAGCAGTCTTCCGGCCAGGGTGAGCTGCTCGGAAGAAGAGGTCGGAGCAAAGCGGGGAGTGACGGCATAGGACAATCGGCCTTTGTTGTGCCAGCGATTGATCAGTTTTTTTGAGTCTTCATAACTGCTTTGTGGGGTGTCCAGCAGATAGTCCGGCGCGTTGCGGTCCATCATGACCTTGCCGCCAATCATACGCATATTGCGCTTGTGCGCAGCTTCAAAGAAAGCATCTACCGATTGAGGCGCCACTGTGCCGAACACCAGTGCTGTAGTGGTTCCATTGTTCAGGCATTGATCCAGAAACAATTCTGCAATGTCTCTGGCGTATTCAGGATCTGAAAAGCGGGCTTCAGCAGGAAAAGTATACTGTTCCAGCCAGTCCAGCAGTTGTACTCCGCAGCCTGCCATGACTTCCAGTTGGGGGTAATGCACATGAGTGTCTATAAATCCCGGAACTATCAGCTTGCCAGAGAGGTCTCTGATTTCACAGCCTTCCGGCAGCTGTTTCAATAACGTTTCGGCAGGGCCGCAGGCCTTGATACAACCTGACTCAACCAGTAATCCACCGTCGTCAAAGTATTCCCAGCTTTGTGCTCCCTTATCGGGATCATCCAGAAAGTGGAGTACGCAAGCGCGCCAGAAAACAGGAGGTGTATTGACAGTGCTCGTCATAGCGGGTCTCCCACGGTCAGAGAAAGGTGGGTCGGGATTAGAACCTCGTCACAGTTGTGTCCCGGCCCGGCCCGGTCAACCACCAGATAGGAGATTCCGTTACCGGCTGAGAGTAGCGGATGATGCCAGGTGCCCGGATGGTAATTAATACCTTGAGAGCCATCAGCTGCAAAGCAGCGAATATGATCAAAATCCGGCTCCAGATGGTTGTCAGGGGCGACAACTATCAAAAATGGCTGTTTCTCCAGAGGCATAAAGGTTTGGCTGCCCAGAGGATGACGTTCCAGTAAGTCCAGTCGGTAGGGCTGTTTGATGGCTTGCGTGTGGTAAATGTGAATGGCCACCTCACCTTCGGCATCGGTTTGAACCCGGGTGAGGTCGTTGAACTTACGACAGCGGCCCTGATTGATGATCATGGCGTCACCACAGGCTTCGATCACATCGCCGAAAGGCTTGAAAGCTTCAGCAGACAGGGGCTCTACAGGGAGAGCCCGGGTGGTTAACGTGGTTGGCATAGGCCAATGCCTCTTGGTCTTTATTTTTGTTAGCTCAGGGCTTTTTTTCTCAGCTCAGGGCTGTGTAACATTAGTTATGTTTGACAATTATTTTCGTCAAAGAGTGAGAATCAACTCCCTCTGTAAGTCGAATAACCAAAGGGAGAAATCAGCAATGGCACATGGTGATGACGATCATCATTGACTTCAAAAATGACCGAGACTTCCGGATAAAAGCATTTCTGCTCCAGCCGGTTAAAGTAATTCTGAATCGCAAAGTCCAGCTTATAAATGCCTTCAGGAAGGTTTACTTCGTCCGTTGCCAGACTGTTTATTCGTCCGTCATTGTCTGTTGTGCCCTGCCCTACCGCTATCCAGCTGTCTTCAACCTGTTTGTAGAGACTGACAGGAACCTGATCGGCAGGGTGGCCAAGAGCCGTGTCGAGGATATGAGTGCTGATCCCGGTCATAAAATCACTCCTTCTGTGGACAAAGAGGTGCTGTCGAGCATTTTGCGCAGGCGGATACTGGTTATTTTATGCTGTTCTGCCGCTGCCATGGAAAGTTCATCCTCCGGCTCGTTACTCAAGCGTTCCTTAAGCAGCGTCAGCATCTCGCCGGCACTTTTGCCGGTGGCGCAGACAATGAAGATATAGCCAAACTGTCGCTCATACTTTTCATTGCCTTCAGCCAGTGCCAGCAGGGTTTGTTCATTGGCCTCATCGACGCCAGCCTGCTCATGGCCTGCCATGGTTTGAGTGTTACGGTATTTCTCTTTCAGGCTGCTGATATCACCGATTTTCGGGTGAGCATCAAACGCTTCCAGATAATCGGGTTTCTGGCAATGAGACCACACGGCATCGGCAGCAATCAGCAGGCTTTCAATATTGGCGAAGGGTCTTGCAGCCACCATGCACTCAACCCAGTGACTGCTGGCACAACATTGGCGGAAGGTTTCTGTTGCCCGTTCTTCGCTCAGCGTGTTCAGATCGTTCAATGTCATTTTGCCGACTCCGGCTGACCAATGACTCTCAATCTCGATACCCCACCATCAGGGAAAATATTCAGCCGGACATGAGTATAGATTTCCTGAGTATTTTTCAGATTCTCTACAAAAGAGTGATTTCGGTGGGCATGAAGTTTCTGTTCGCTGAGGATTGGGTGCCAGTCCGTCTTGTCATCGGGTACTTCTCCCTCAAAATAACAGCCTTCCAGGCTACCTCTGTCTGGATAGTTCCCTTTGAAGTGCAGGGTATCAATTTCAACCCGGCCAACTTTACCGGGCGAAGCCAGTCTGATGACCATCCAGTCGTGACCGCCAGTGCGTCTTCTGCGGGTTTCCCAGCCATCATGCATATCGGCACCGCGACCCGGACGAAGCAGATTTTGCATTGGGCTGAAGAAAGCATCTGAGCAGCTGACAGGGCGAGCACCGTTCATCAGAGCCGATAGATCAACGGGCTCGTTGGGGAGAAGGTGTTGAGTGTTAAACAGGATTTTTCCATAGACTCTCAGACGGGCAACGCCGCCATCGGGGAAAATGGTCAGGCGAATATGAGTGGCTTCAACAGGCTGATCCAGACGAATCAGGTTGCGATGATCGGCTTCAACCGCCATTCTGGCGCTCATAGTCTGCCACTGGCTTTGCTCGTCGGGATCTGACTCGCTGGCAATGTATTCCAACTGAACGGCCCCGGGTGCATTACCTTTAAAGTGACGGGTATCAACTTCGACCCCTTCCACCATGCCGTGGGTCGCCAGTCTGACGATGACCCAATCATGATCGCCAGTGCGGCGCCGGCGGGATTCCCAGCCATCCATCCATTTACCGTAAGCCGTATATTTCTCCGGGAGAAAAACCGGCTCAGAGTCCAGCAGCAGGTTGTCTTTTTCAGCAAAGAAGTCATCGCTTGCAGACAGTACATCACCACCCAGGGCGCGGGCGGCCAGGTCGACTTTTGTCTGTCGCCACAGTATGGCTTCGTCTGAGCCATCAGCCCCTATAGAGCCATCAGCCATTTTTTTCATAGCATATCCTGATTTTTTGTTGGTTTTATTGGAATTTTATTATCCCCAAGATCAAGGGGGTATTTTTCTCTGAGTTCTGACAAAATGTATCTTGTGATTTTTGTGACCCTGCCAACAAAATGTTGACCAAATAGTCAGACTTTGGGAGTTTATGCCATAGATACTACGGGTCAATCAATATATTGATTTAAACACAGAAAAATAAGTCGGAGTCTGCCATGAATCACAGTGATAACAGCTACCCCAGAGACTTAACAGGGTATGGAAAGACCCCTCCTCACCCGCAATGGCCCGGGCAGTCGCGAATCGCTGTTCAGTTTGTCATTAATTATGAGGAAGGTGGTGAGAATTCTGTGCTTCATGGTGACAAGGGCTCAGAAGCTTTCCTTTCCGAAATTATTGGTGCTCAGTCGTATGAAGGGATGCGCCATATCAGTATGGAGTCTATCTATGACTACGGGGCCAGAGCTGGCTTCTGGCGGCTGCATCGTATCTTCACCCAGAGAAACATTCCTGTGACGGTTTATGCCGTAGCCATGGCTATGCAGCGCAACCCAAAGGTTGTTGAGGCTATGCTGAATGCTGACTGGGAGATAGCCAGTCATGGTTATCGCTGGATTGATTATCAGTTTCACGATCTTGATGAAGAGCGTGAGCATATGCAGAAGGCCATACAAATACACACAGAAATGACCGGCCATAGCCCCTCGGGCTGGTACACAGGTCGCTGCAGTCCCCAGACCGAGCAGCTGGTGGCAGAAGAGGGAAGCTTTCTTTACCATGCCGACAGTTATGCAGACGATCTGCCCTATTGGGATACCCGATTTAACCAGCCGCAGCTAGTCGTACCTTATACACTGGACTGCAATGATATGCGTTTTGCCACTGCTCAGGGTTTTAACTCTGGCGATCAGTTTTTCAGTTATCTGAAAGATGCGTTTGATGTGCTCTATGATGAGGGTGCCGATCAGCCAAAGATGATGTCAGTAGGTTTGCATTGTCGTCTGGTTGGCAGACCGGGTCGCGCGGCTGCGCTGATGCGTTTTCTGGATTATGTGCAGTCGAAGGAAAAAGTATGGCTATGCACCAGGGAGCAGATTGCCCGCCACTGGCATGAACATCACCCCTGCAATGAGGTGGATGCCAGCAAGCGTCCAAAAGCTTTCAGCTGATCAGGGACAGAACTTCTGGTAGCTGAGGCCAGCAACGAATCGTCAATCTCTTGCTGTTTAAGCTCTCCCTAATTGCTCCTGGAGCATTGGTTTAGTCAGAATGCAGTGATATACGGCTTTGCCCGGTTCCTATTTTTACCCATATTTCTACTTCACTGCTTTATCGTGTCTGCTATGCTGTTCTTCTCGTTAATTTTTAGGGAGTACAGCATGAGCTTGAGTGCTGAACAAACGCCGGAAACAGAGCTTGACCATATTCGAGACACCTTGACGGGTATTGTCAGCTATGCCAGCAAAACCCGTGCTGAAATGCACCGGAGGTTTGACCAACAAGAAAAACGCTTTGACGAACAAGAAAAGCGCTTTGAAGAACGCT
>NZ_JAHHPR010000499.1:0-15103 GCF_024606255.1 Endozoicomonas sp. SESOKO3 | reverse complement strand
AGTATATTGAGAACCAGGATCAGCCCTGACGGGCTGACGAAATTCACCTCCCTGCTAAGTCGCAGGGAGCGCTCTTTCGGCTATAGGTAGGGGACAATTTCGTAACGAATCCTGATATAAAAGGGAGAGCGGGTACTCGCCAGCAGGTATAACTGCGAGCTTATTAACGCCACTCCGGACGAAGAAGCGCTTGAGACGTTTACGCCTGGAGTTGATCTCGGTACCATGCCCCATAGTTCGGGCAATACGGGATGCTTGCAGAATACTTGGTATTGGCCACCTATTTACCCTTTCATATCACGCTTTGTCTCTAAATTGTCCCCTACAGAGGGATCTTATTTAACCCTCTACCCGTCATTAGGATTAGCGATTTTGCGAGAATAGCCCAGAACGTCCAAAAGACAAAAACACACTGATTGTCCTATTCTATCCTTCCTCTCTGTAAGCCAGCACAGGGATAGAATTACTAAACACTCACTCTTTACAGCACCACTGTTGCTGTTATTGTCACTGTTTGTCGTCACTCAAACTCGATTGTTGGTGACATTGGGTTCCGGGCAAGACCAACAGAAAGGCCAGCCATCAGAACCATCCGGCCGGAGAGCCTCAGAGGTAATCACCCAATCCACAGGCTCTCTCAATGACCTCGTGTGTTCTGGCTTTGGCAGCGGTAGTGGAGACCCTCCACAACACTCACATACTCTGGGCTTAAATTGTTTCGCCAATCCCTGTCATGGTATTTGTCAATTCCGACCATCATCGAATAGCAGATGGCCCGATGAATGGCCGCTGAATTCCGCAGAAAGCTCATGCCCTCATTTGGCTGATGGGCACTGCTTTAGTTGCATTGGTCATTTTGAGCCTCTAAACATTACACAGGCCGACTATACAACTGCCCCTTACGGGCCACTCAATCTGGATAGTTTTCACGGAGAATCCGTTATTTCCCGTACGCTTACCCACTCGGAAAAACAGCAGACAACCACTGCATCATCCCTACGGATCAAGAGCCAGATTTATCTTTCCCGGAAAGGCACAATAAAGGCCCTGTTGGACCACAGAAGCGAATAACACACTACTTTTCTTGTTCTATCCTTCCTCTCTGTAGACCGGAAGGCAAGGATAGAAAGATTAAACACTCACTCTCTGCGGCAATGCTGTCGTTGCTGTTATCTGTCGTCTGTCAGGCTGAACCATGGACAGAGCGTTTTATTGTCAAGTTTGAAGAGAATGCAGTTTTTTCCAACCAGAGCTTTTCTATAAAGTGCGATCGGCATACACTTCCAGACATCACTGAAACAAATGGCTATGTTGTTTCAGAGTCGCTGCTTCATGACAATCAAGATTATGGGGTAAAAACAACCATCATTGAATCGACTTTCTGGCAATGGCTTTACATCACTCATCTGCTGACGGGTTACGAACTGACCCTGAACACCAAAATTGTCCCTCTGTGCTCCAATTCTTATTCATGGTTACCTTTAGCAGTGGTTGTCGCTGTCGTTTGGCTTTTAAAAAACTATTGGAATCTTGATTCACTGTCGCTTAAATCGATGGAACAAAAAGAGATAACCCCTATGCTGACACAGGTGGACCTCTCGTTTGCTATGATCACAATGATAACGGGTTCTGGACGAGACCAACATCAGGGCCAGCCATCAGAATCATCCGGTTGGGAAGCCTCAGGAGCAACCATCCAACTCAAAGGCTCTTCCTTCCGCCCTCTTGGTATGACTGACTATGGTGGCGGCAACGGAGAGCCTCAACAACAATCACATACATTGGATTTAAATTGTTTCGTCCATCCCTGTCATGGCTTTTGTCAATTACGACTATCATCCGATAACAGAGGATCTGTTGAATGGTCGCTAAATTCTTCAGAAAGCTCATGCCCCCATTTGTCTGATGGGCACTGCTTTAGTTGCATAGGTCATTTTGATTCTTTAAACATTACACAAGTCGTCTATAAAAATACCCATTACGAACCACTCAATCTACATAGCTTTCCAGGAGAATCTGGTACATCCTCTATGCTTACCCATTCAGAAACACAGCAAACACCCACTGCATCATCCCAATTGGGTCAAAGCCAAGCTCATCCCGTCCGGAAAGGCACAACACAAGCCCTGTCTGATCGCAAAAGCGAATACCACACTGAGCAATCAACCTGCGGCGTGAAAATAGTTGGGGATGATGGCCGACAGCATCCGTGTGGGATAGTCTGCAAGAATGCTGCTGCCCTAAGGGATCACAAAAAAATAAAGCACACCGGACAAAAAACCTGTGACGCTATAGTGGTCGGGAAGAACGGTCAGCAACAGTCGTGCGGTAAAACCAGTAAGAATGCCAAAGCCATGTCAGTTCACAAAAGCGCATATCATACCGGGCAAAAAACCTGTGACGTAACAGTGATCGGGGAAGATGGCCAGCAGTACCCATGTGGGACTGTCTGCAAGAATACAAATGCTCTTTCGAATCACAAAAAAAGAAAACATACCGGGCAAAAAACCTGTGACATGCCCATGATCGGGAAGAATGGTGAGCAGCAGTCATGCGGCAAAATCTGCAAAAATGTCAAAGCCCTTTCGGTTCACAAAAGCTTATATCACACCGGGCAAAAAATCTGTGACATAACAATGATCGCGGGGGATGGTCGGCAGCGGCCATGTGGTGCAGTCTGCAAGAATACTAATGCCCTGTTCAATCACAAAAAAAGAGACCACAGCGGACAACAAACCTGTGACATGAACGTGGTCGACAAGGATGGTCAGCCGCGGCCATGCGGGATGCTCTGCAGGAATATACAAGTCCTGTCGAATCACAAAAGAAGCGCCCACGGCAAGCGACAAATCTGCTACCTGACAGTCGTCGGGAAGGATGGCCAGCAACGGCCATGTGGGAAGATCAGCAAGAACCTTAAAGCCCTGTCAGATCACAAAAGAGTGCATCGAAAACGCAAACCTGTTGATCTGGACTAAAGCGGTGAGCTCAGTCGTTGGTCTGACACGCGCCCTTTCATGGGGTTTTGCCTTGTGCAAACTTTGGTATTTAACAGAAGGTCTGTGGCCGAAAATACATTTATTTTCTTGCTCTACCCTTCCTCTTGGTAGACCAGAATGCAAGGTTAGTAAGATTAAACACTCACTCTCTACGGCAATGCTGTTGCTGATATTGACGTTGTCTGTCATCACTCAGGCTCAACCGTTGACAAGACCTTTTGTTACCACGCTTGAAGAGTTACCAGACATTGCCGGCGCAAACGACTATCAAGAGTCAGATTCACTCTTTAACGACAAACCACATAGATCTGCGACGATTATTGAGTCGATTTCATGGCGATGGCTTTACGTCACTCATCTGCTGGTGCCTTGCGAACTAATCTCTGCCACCAGAGACACCCCTCCACGCTCCAGCTCATATTCATGGCTACCTGTAGAGGTGGTTATCGCCGTCTGCTGGCTTTTAAAAAGCCATTGGAACCCTGATTTACTGTCGTTTAATCCGATTGAACAAAAAGAGACAACACCCATGCGCTTACAGGGGGGTCACTCGTTTGCCACCATCACTATGATGGTAGGTTCTGGACAAGAACAACAAGACCAGCCATCAGAATCATTAGGCCAGAGAACTTCAAGAACAATCACCCACCCTGCAGGCTCGTTAACTGCCCCCCTTTATTCCAGCTTTGGCCGCGGTAACGGAAACCCTCGACAACACTCACATACTTTGGGTTTAAATTGTTTTGTCCATCCCTGTCGTGGCGTTTGTCAATTACGATCATCATCCTGTATCAGCGAGCCTGATGAATGGTCTCTAAATTCCGTAGAGAGCTCATGCTCTCATTTGGCTAATGGATACTGCTTTAGTTGCATAAGTCCTTTTAATCCTTTAAAAATCAAACAGGCTGCCTATGCAACTGCCGCCGGGGAGCCATTTAATCTGAATAATTTTCTCGAAGAATCCGGAATTTCCTCTAAGGTTGCATGTTCAGAAACATACCAAACAAGCACTGCATCATCCCAATTAGGTAAGAGTCCAATTGATCTTTCCCTGAAAGGCACAATACAAGTCGTGTCGGACCACAAAAGAGAGTACCACACGGAGCAACCAACCTGCGATGTGACAATAGTTGGAGCAGATGGTTGGCAGCGACCCTGCAGAAAGGTCTGCAGGAATGTTCAAGCCTTGTCAACTCACAAAAGCGCATACCACACCGGGCCAAAAACCTGTGACGTATTAGTGATTGGATGGAATGGCCAGCAGCGGCCATGCGGGAGATTGTGTAAGAGTGCTAAAGCCCTGTCGTCTCACAAAACAAAATACCACACCGCGCAACGAATCTGTGACGTCCCCATGTTCATTGAGGATGGTCGGCAACGGCGATGCGGGAAGATCTGCAAGAATTCTCAAGCCCTGTCGCACCATAAAAGAAGTGTCCACAGCGGGCAACGAACCTGTGAAATAACCGTTGTTGGACAGAATTGCCAACAGCGGCGATGCGGAACGGTCTGCAAGAGTGCGAAAGCCCTTTCGGATCACAAAGGAAAAAACCACAGCGGGCAACGAACCTGTGACTTTAAGATAGTCGGGGAGGATGGTCGGTATCAGTCATGCGGGACAGTCTGCAGGAATGTTAATGCCCTTTCGGATCACAAAAGAACTGTCCACAGCAGCCAAAAAACCTGCTACATAACAGTGGTCGGTGAGGATGGCCAGCAGCGGCCATGTGGAAAGATCTGCAAGAATCTTAAAGCCCTGTCAGATCACAAAGGTAGACATCGAAAAAGCAAAAATGCTGATCTGGACCAGAACGATGACCTCGGCCCTTGATCTGACACCCATACTTCAATGGTTTTTTGCCTTTCGCAACTTTTGTTTTTACAACAATCTTAAAGCCCTGTCTGATCACAAATGCAAAGTTCACAGCGGGCAAAAAACCTGTGTTGTAACAGTAGTCGGAGAGGGTGGCCAGCTGCGGTCATGCGGGAAGGTTGTCATGAATGCCCAGGCCCTGTCGGATCTTTGACAGAAAACACGCTTATTCTCTTGATCTATCATTCCTCTCTATCAACCAGAACGCAGTGATAAAACGATTAAACACTCACTCTTTGCGGCACCGCTATTGCTACTACTGTGGCTGTCTGTCGTCACTCAGGCCCAACCCTTGACGGAACGTTATATTGTCAAGCTTGAGCAAAATGCGGTATTTCCAAACCAGAGCTTTTCTATAAAGAGTGACCTGCATCCATTAGCGGGCAGCCCGTCAGTCATTACTGACACAAACAGCTATGGACTATCAGGTTTTCCGCCTGATGACAAACCACACAGATCTGGCAGTTACGGGGTAAAAACGACCGTTATCAAGTCGATTTCGTGGCAATGGCTTTACACCACCCATCTGCTCTTTGATTACGAACTGATCCTCACCGCCAAAGATAACGCTTTAAGCTCTACCCTTTATTCATGGCTACCTGGAGAAGTGGTTTTCATTGTCGGTTGGCTTCTGAAAAGCTATTGGAACCCCGACTCACTGATGTTTAACTCGATGGAGCAACGAGAAGCAACATCTATGCTGACACAGTGGGATCACACGTTTGCGGCCATCATTATGGTGCCTGCTGGCTCTGGAAATAACCAACAACCATACCAGTCATCAGTATCATCCGGGCAGCACGCCGCGGATGCCAACGCTCAACCTACAGGCTTTTTCACTGGTCCATCGTATTCTGATTTTGACGACGGCAACAAGAACCCTCAGCAATACTCGCATACTTTGGATTTATATTGTTTCGTCCATCCCTGTCATGGCGTTTGCCAACTCCGACCATCACTCCATAGCACAGGGCTAGATGAATGGCCGCTGAGTTCGTTCGAAAGCTCATGCCCCCATCTTACCCGTGGACATTGTCTTGGTTGCATAGATTATTTTGATCTTGTAAACGTCAGATGCTCAACGCCTGCCCCTGAAGCTTCTCTCAACGATGGTGTGCCAACGCCGAGCTGTTGGTCTTCCATAGCGGATGATCTTGCGGCCATTAACGGGCCACGAAATACACCTGGCAATTTCAAGGAGATCGAAATTCTCGCTACGAATATCCAATCCACACCCAAAATTGGGACTTCAGAACCACAAGAAACAACCCCTGAACCATCCCAATTCGCGCAGAGCCAAACTCTTTCTCAGACAGACAGCTCAGAAGCTCCGTGTGAACACAACACCGGGCAATTAACCAATGATGCGACGGTGGTCAAGGAGGATGGTCAGCCGCGGCCAGGCAAGAAGACCTGGATGAGTGTTCAAGCCTTGTCGGCTCACAAAAGAAAAATCCACAGAAGGCAAAAAATCTGTGATAAGACCGTGATCGGGGAAGATGGCCTGCAACGACCATGTGGCAGAGTCTACAAGAATATCCAGTCTCTGTCGTCTCACAAAGGTAGAGAGCACTCCGGTCCAAAAATCTGCAACGTTTCCGTGATCGGAGAGGATCGCCAACTGCTACCATGCAGGGCTATCAGCACAAATACAAGGACGCTGTCGGATCACAAAAAAAAAGAACACGCAGGTCAACGAACCTGTGACTTGATCGAAGTCGGAGAAGACGGCCAGCTGCGGCGATGCGGGAAGATCTGCAAGAATGCCAAAGTTCTGTGGGATCACAAAAACAGAAGCCACAGCGGGCGACAGATCTGTAATGCGACCGTAATCGGGAAGGATGGGCAGCCGCGGCCATGCGGGAAAGTCACTAAGAATACTCCGTCTCTGTCAGTTCACAAAAGCAAGCACCACTCCGGACGAAAAACCTGCTACGTAAAAGTGGCCGGAGATCATGGTCTGCAGCAGATAGGCGGGGTGGTCTGCAAAAGTGCTGAGGCCCTGTCGATGCACAGAAGCAAGCATCTAAAGCGCAAACACGTTGATGTCGATCAGAACAATGACCCCAGCTCTCAAGAAGACTAACCCAGCCCTAAATAAGAGAAGGTGGAAAGAATGGGGCAAAAAACTACACCTCTGTAGGAGACAACACCCGCCTTCTACTAAATGACACTGGTCGCTTAAGTAGATCCCCGAGGCCATCCATCTGACAACAGGATGGCCCGTGATCGCAATGCTCGGGCTCATCAAAGTGTGCACAAGCGCTTCCATGGATTTTTGACGGAAGGTCTCAGACAGAAAAACACAATGATTATCTTGATCTATCCTTCCTCTCTAACCACCAGAATGCAAGGATAGAACTATTAAACAGTCACTCTTTGCAACAGCACTGTTGCTGATATTATTGTTGTCTGCCCTCTGTCAGGGCGAATCGTTTCCAGAATGTTTTATTGCAGAGTGTGGACAGAATGCTATTTACCCGAACCAGAGCTATTCTGTAAAGTTTGATCCGCATATATTGCCGGGCAACCCGTCAGTCATTGCCAACACTGACGGCTACGCAACATCTGACTCACCACCTGAAGACAAACCACGCAAATCGGACGTTCAGGGGATCAATGCGTTCCTTATTGAGCGGATTTCGCGGCAGTTGTTTTACGCGACTCATCTGCGAGTGAGTTACGAACTGATCCTGACCACTAAAGCCCTTCCTCTGAAAGCCAAACCTTATTCATCGATACCTGTAGAATGGGCTATCGCTGTCGCTTGGCTTTTAAAATGCTATTGGAACTGCGATTCACCGCTGATTAACCCGATGACACAGCAGGAGGCAACATCCATGTTGACACAGGAGAATCAAACGTTTGCCATTATCACTGTGATGTTTGACTCTGGAAATAACCAACGACCCCATCAGCAACAAGACCCGCCATCAGATTCATTCGGCCAACATGTCCCGGTTGCTACAACCTGTTTCGATAGCTTCCTGTATTCCCGCTCTGGTGGCGGTAACGAAGGCCCTCAACAAAACCAACATACCCTGGATTTCAATTGTTTCGTCTCTCCCTGTCATGGCGTTTGTCAATTCCACTACTCACCGGATGGCAGAGGGCTCAATGAATGGCAGCCGATTTCCTCAGAAAGCTCATGCCGCCATTTGACGCATGGGCATTGTCTTCGTTGCATAGGTTATGTTGATCCTGTAGAAGTTACACCTCAAAGTTCACAGTTCGAAAGATTGAATCTTCCTGCTACCATTCAACCCCAATCGGCTTCTGACCTGCTATTTGAGCTACTGACCCACGGCATTGATGGCGACCCAGCCAACAGCGGCAACTCTATAGACGGGATCCTCTTAGACTGCTGGATTGCCTCAGACGGGATCGTCTCAGACGCAATAAGCTCTGAGGCAGACCATGCAACTGACGCTACCGTGCCACTCAGAGATGATATGCCAATGGCTGGGAAAAACCGTCTTGCTGCCAGAGCACCGCTCCCCGGAGGATCGCCTCCCGGAGGATCGCCTCCCGGAAAAACTACACATTACCAACAAGCTCTGTCAGATCGCAAAAGCAAACGCTGCATTCGGCAAACAATCTGTGACCTGACAGTGGTCGGGGAGGATGGCCAGCCGCGGCCATGTGGAATGGCCTGCAAGGGCTCTCAAGGTCTGACGGAACATAAAAGAAGTGTCCACAGCGAGCAAAAAATCTGTGACGTGATAGTGGTTGGGGAAGATGGCCAACCCGGGCCATGCGGTAAAATCTGCAGGAGTGCTCGAAGCTTGACGGTTCACAAAAGCAGATACCATACTGGGCAAAAAATCTGTGACGTGATAGCGGTAGGGAAAGATGGCCAGCCGCGGCTATGCGGGGCGGTCTGCAAGAATACTGGATCTCTGTCGTCTCACAAAACCGGATACCACACCGGGAAAAAAGCCTGTGACATGATAGTGATCGGGAAGAATGGCAAGCGGCAGCTATGCGGGAAGATCTCCAACAATGCTCATTGCCTCTGGGAACACAAAAGAAGGCATCGAAAACACAAGCGTGATAATGAAAACCAGAATGATAACCTCAACCCTTAATCTGACACCGACTCTTTCAAGAGGTTTTGCGTGATTCCACACTTAGCTTTTGATTGTAGGTCTATGACAGAAAAACACTCTGATTATCTTGATCTATCCTTCCTTCTAGCCACTAAAATGCAAGGATAGAATTATTAAACAGTCACTCTTTGCGGCAGCACTGTTGCTGATAATATTGTTATCTGTCGCCTATGAGGCCGAATCGTCTGCAGAACGTTTTCTTGTCGATCCTGAAAAGAATGCTGTTTTTCCAAACCGTAGCTCTTCTATAAACTCTGCCCCTCATACATCGCCAGGCAACCCGTCAGTCATCGCTGACATAAACGGCTATGAAGGATCTGACTCACCGCCTGAAGACAAACCACACAGACCTGGTGGTTATAGGCTCAAAGCAATCCTTATTGATTCGATTTCCAGGCAGTTTCTTTACGCCATTTATCTGCTGGTGGGTTACGAAAAGATTCTTAACACCAGAAGTGCCCCCCTGAACGCCACCCCTTCTTCATGGCCATCCCTGGAAATGGTTATCGCTGCCGGGTGGTTTTTAAACAGCTATTGGAACTCCGATTCACCGTCGTTTAACCCGATGAAACAGCAAAAGGCAACATTTATGTCGACACAGGAGAATCAAGCGTTTACCTCCATCACTATGATGTTTGGCTCTGGAAATAACCAACAACCTTATCAGCAACAAGATCTGCCATCAGACTCATCCGGCCAGCACGCCCCGGTTGCCACACGCTGCTTAACCAGCCTCCCTTACGCTCACTCTGGTGGCGGTAACGAAGACCCTCAACAGCAGCAACATACTTTGGGTTTCAATTGTTTCGTCTTTCCTTGTCATGGGCTTTGTCGATTCCGACACTCATCCGATGGCAGAGGGCCAGCTGAATCACAGCTGAGTTCCTTCGAAAGCTCATGCCACCATTTAGCGTACGGACACTGCTTAAGCTGCATTGGTTATGTTGATCCTGTCGATGCTACATCTCAAAACTCACATTTTGAAAGGTTGAATCCTCTTCCAGCCATCCAACCTCAGTCGATCTCTGACCTACCATTTGAGCTTCTGACTTGTGACATTGATGACAACCCATACAATAGCGGCAATTCCATAGAAGGGGTCACCTCAGACTCAATAAGAGCAGGGGCAGCCCTCAGAATTGATGCTATTGGGACACTCAATGATGATATGCCAATGCCAGAGAATAACTGTCTTGCCACCGGTGGCGCGCCTACCGAAGGAGTGCCTTCCGGAGTAAATCCTCCCGAAGTAATTACTGATTGCCAGCAACCCTCTGGGAATCACAAAAGCAACAACCACATCTTGCAAAGAACCTGTGTCTTAACCCTGGTTGGGAAAGATGGCAAAACGCAGTCATGCGCGAAGATCTTCAAGAATGCCAGATCCCTGTCGAATCACAAAAGCAGATTCCATAGGGGACAAAAAATTTGTGACATGACAGTGTTCGGGGAGGATGGTCAGTCGCGGCCATGCGGGAAATCCTGCTTGGGCACTCAAGGCCTATCTGATCACAAAAGAAGCAGTCACAGCGGACAACAAACCTGTTTTGAGACCGTGGTAGGGAAAGATGGCCAACCCCGACCATGCGGGAAAGTCTTTGAGAATGCTAAATCTCTGTCGAATCACAAAGGCAAAATCCATACCGGGCAAAAAACCTGTGACGTGATAGTGGTTGGGGAAGATGGCCAGCACCGGCCATGCGGGGTAGTCTTCAAGAATACAGGATCTCTGTCGTCTCACAAAACTGGATACCACACTGCGCAAAAAACCTGTGATATATTAGTCATCGACAAGGATGGCCAGCCGCGGCTGTGCGGAAAAGTCTGCAAAAATGTTCAATCTCTGTCGAGCCACAAAAGCGCCTACCATAGCGGGGATAAAACCTGTGACATTATAGTGGTCGAAAAGGATGGCAAGCCGCAGCCATGTGGGAAGATCTTCATTAACGCTCATAGTTTTTCGCAACACAAAAGAAGACATCGAAGGCGCAAGTTTGATGCTTTGCAGCGGGATAATAACCTCAATCCTTGATCTCACACCCGCCCTTTCATAAGGTTTTGCCCGGCGCCATCTTTCGTTTTTAGGAGAAGGTCTTGGACGGAAAAACAAACTTATTATCTTGATCTATCCTTCCTCTCTACCCACTGGAATGAAAGGATAAAATTATTAAACAGTCACTCTTTTCGGCAACACTGTTGCTGTTATGGTTGTTGTCTGTCGTCTGTGAGGCCGAATCTTATACAGAATGTTATATTGTCGAGCTTGAGCAAAATGCAGTTTTTCCAAACCAGAGCTTTTCCATAAAACCTGGCCCGTATACATTGCCGGGCAACCCGTCGGTCATTGTCGGCACAGAGAGCTATGCAGGATCTGACTCACCGCCTGACGACAAACCATATAGACCCGGTGTTTACGGGTTCAAAGCGATCCTTATTGAGTCGATTTCATGGCAGTTGCTTCACGCTACTCATCTGCTGGTAAATTACGAACCGATTATGACCACTAAAAGCCCCTCTCTGAACGCCACCCCTTATTCATGGATACCTTTAGAAGTGGTTGTCACTGTTGATTGGCTGTTAAGAAGCTATTGGAACCCCGATTCACCGCTGTTTAAGATGATGGAACAACAAGAGGCAACATCTACGTTAACACAGGGGAATCACCCGTTTGCCCCCATCACAATGATGTTTGGCTCTGGAGATAACCAACAAACCTATCAGCAACAAGAGCAGTCATCAAAATCGTCCGGCCAGCTCGCCCGGGATCACACAAGCTATCTTTCCGGCTTCTGGTATTCCCGCTTCGGTGACGGTAACGAAGGCTATCAACAACAACACCAACATACTTTGGGCTTCAATTGTTTCGTCTTTCCGTGTAATGGTGTTTGTCAATTGCGACTCTCATCCAATGACAGAGTGCCCGCTGAATGGCTGCAGAATGCCTCAGGAAGCTCATGCTGCCATTTAACGCATGGACACTATCCTCTTTACATAAGTCATGCTGATCCTGAAGAAGCTAGACCTCAGCACTCACATTTCGAAACATTGAATCCTCTTCCTGCCTATCAACCCCAATCGGTTTCTGAACAACTCATTAAGCTAATGGCTCATGGATATGGCAACCCGGCCATTAGCAGCAATGCTATAGACAGAGTCGCCCCAGACTGGGTCGTCCCAGACTCAACGAGCGCAGGAGCAGCTTACATAACTGAAGTTACCAGACTAATCAATGATGATGTGCCAGGGCCTGGGAATAATTGTCTTCCTCCCGGAGGAGCAACTCCCGGAGTGCCTACACATTGCCAAAAAACTCTCTCGGATCAGAAAAGAAAATACCACACCGGGCAAAAAACCTGTGACGTGATAGTGGTTGGGGAAGATGGCCAGCTGCGACCATGTGGAAAGGTCTCAATGCATGCCCGGGCCCTGTCGGAACACAAAAGCAAAATCCACACCGGGCAAAAAGTATGTGACGTGATGGTGGTCGGGAAAGATGGTCAGCCGCGACCATGCGGATGGCTCTGCAAGAATGCTGGTATTCTCTCAGCTCACAAAAGCGGATACCACACCGGGCAAAAAACCTGTGACGTCACAGTAATCGGTAAAGATGGCGAGCTGCGACCTTGCGGAGTGGTCTGCAAGAATGCCGGAAGCCTCTGGGTTCATAAAAGCGGATTCCACACCAATCAAAAAACCTGTGACTTCTCAGTGGTCGGTGAAGATGGTCAACAGCAGCCGTGCGGAAAAATCTGCAAGAATGCTCAGTCTCTGATGGTTCACAAAAGCGAATACCACAGCGGGCAAAAAACCTGTTGTTTAACATTAGTCGGGAAGGATGGCCAGCAGCGGCTGTGCGGAAAGGTCTGCAAACACGCTAAAGCCCTGTCGGAACACAAAAGAAGCGTCCACAGCAGTCAAGTAAACTGCAACGTGATCGTGGTTGGGAAGGATGGTCAGCAGCGACCATGCGGAAAGGTCTGCAACAATGCCAGAACCCTGTCGAATCACAAAAGCAGAATCCATGGCAAGGAAAAAATCTGTGACGTGACGATCGGAGAGGATGGCCAGCAGCAGCCGTGTGGAAGGATCTATAAAAATTCTGACAGCCTTTCGAAACACAAAAGAATACATCGTAAACGCAAGCCCGTTGTTGTCGACCAGAACGACGACTTCAATCCTTGATCTGACATCCGCACTTTCATCAGGTGATCTATTCTTCCTTTCTACAAATTAGAATGCAACTATAGGATGATTAAACACTCTTCTTTTTCTGCACCATTGTTGCTCACACTATTTTTGCCTGTCGTCTGCCAGACCAAACCGCTGACAGAACGCTTTATTGTCGAGCTTGAACAGAAGGCCGTTTTTCCAAACCAAAGTTTTTCTATAAAGCCTGGGCGTACATTGCCCGGAAACCCGTCAGTCATCACTATCGCAGATGACTATACAGAACCAAATTTGCCATCGGATAAAAAACGACACAAACCATACAGTTACGAGATAAAAACGACCATCATTGAGTCGATTTCCTGGCAGTGGCTCTACGCGACAAATCTGCTGGTTGCTTACGAAGTAATCCTGACCACCAAAAACGCCCCTCTGAGTTACAACCCTTTTTCATGGGTACCTGTAGAAGTGGTTATAGCGGTCAGCTGTCTTTTAAGAAGCTATTGGAACCCCGACTCACCGCTGTTTAATCCGATTCAACAGCAAGAATCGAGTCAGAATCAGCCGTTTGTGATCACCACTATGATGCCCGGCTCTGGAAATGACCAACAACAAGGCCAAGTATCAGAATCATCTGGCCAGCGAAGCCCACAAGTCACCGGTCAACTTATAAGCTCTTTCTCCAGCACCCTGTATTCAGTCTCTGGTGGCAATAACGAAGGTCCTCAACAACACTCACATACTCTGGGTTTAAACTGTTTTGTCCATCCCTGTCATGGCGTTTGTCAATTCCGTCCATCATCCGATAAAGACGGGTTCGTCTCAGACTCATCAGGTACCGGGATAGCCGAAACAACTCAGCCTGTCGGGCAAAAAACCTGCGACGTAGTAGAGATCGGTGAGGATGGCCTCCTGAGACAATGTGAGAAGTTCTGCAAAAATGCCCGAGCTCTGGCGGTTCACAAAAGCAAATACCACTCCGGAAAAAAAACCTGTCCCCTGATCGTGGTCGGGGAAGATGGCCAGCATCGACCATGCGGGACTGTCTGCAGGAATGCTAAAATCCTCTCGGATCACAAAGGCAGATACCACACCGGACAGCAAACCTGTGACGTGATAGTGGTCGGAGAGGACGGCCAGCGGCGACCATGCGCAAAAGTCTGCAAGAATGCCAAAGCCCTTTTGTCTCATAAACATGGCTACCACTCCGGACAAAAAATCTGTGACTTAACAGTGGTTGGCGAAGACGATCAACAGCGGCAATGCGCGATGGTCTTCAAGAACGTTCGATCTCTGAGAGCTCACAAAAACAGATACCACACCGGTCAAAAAGCCTGCGAAGTAACATCGATCGGCGAGGACGGCCAGCAACAGCCATGCGGAAAGGTCTGCAAGAATGTTCAAATCCTGTCGAGTCACAAAAGCAAATGCCACAGCGGACAAAAAACCTGTAACTTGATCACTGTCGGGGAAGATGGCCAACCACAGCCATGCGGAACGATCTGCAAAAATGCAGGTATCCTGTCGCAGCACAAAAGCAGAGTCCACTGCGAGCAAAAAATCTGTGGTCTCACAAAGGTTGGGGAGGATGGTCAACAGCGTTCATGCGGGGTGATCCTTAAGAATACTCTATCTCTGGCGTCTCACAAAAGCAGATACCACACCGGACAAAAAATCTGTGATGTGAGAGTGTTCGAAAATGATGGCCTACAGCGACTATGCGGGAAGGCTTGCAAAAATGCCGTAGCCCTGACAGAGCATAAAAGAAGACACCATAGCGAACCAAAAACCTGTGACGTAACAGTAGTCGGGGAGGATTGCCAGCTGCGGCCATGCGGGTATGTCTGCAACAATGCTCATGACCTTACAGAACACAAAAGAAAGCATCGAAAACGCAAGCCCGAAGATGTGAACCGGAACGATGATCTCAACCCTTGAGCTGACCTCTGCCCCTC
>NZ_JAHHPR010000498.1:0-1861 GCF_024606255.1 Endozoicomonas sp. SESOKO3 | reverse complement strand
TTCTATCAGTCCCTGCTTACTGAAGTAATACAAATCCTGGTCTGATTTCAGGTAGATGCCCTGATCTGAAAAATAGACATAACCTCTCGTACCTCTTCTCTGCTTTCCGGAGTTTGAGATCACGTGGATGTCCTGATTTGAATGGACACGCTTTTTCTTTTTATCTCCTCTCCGGTCATGGGCCACTCTGTAAACGATTTCCCCAACGTAATAGAAGATCTGGTTGCTGTACTGATCAGAAATCCGTCTTACGCCTGTGTGCTTTTTATCGTAACCTGTCAGTAAATGGTCAGATATCAATACTTTGTCAACCAGTTCACGCGAGTAGTCAGCTTTTATCTCTGACAGCGGGGCAATGTATAATTTCCTTGGGCTCAGATACTCATCGGGAGTGGCTTTGGTGGACCTGAAACCGCGCTCCGGTATGCGAAGGAGTCGAAAAAGGGTTGTTCCTCCTGTTTCATTGCCATCCGGCGCAAGGCGCTTAAGGTTGTGGTCTTGCAGGTATACAGCAAAATGGCTACGCCAGCGTCCTTCTTGTAAGTTAACCTCGAAGAATGCGCTGGATTTCGTCCAGGGAAGGGGATAGTAACCCCTAAACCTTTGATGGAGGGTGTTGTATCCGGAGTAAGGAAACCTGACCTGTGCCGGCAAAACAAGGGTATCATTTCCATGACCTCCTCTAATGTTCCCTATGCCTAAGCCCGGTTGAAGCAAGTCATCTCCAGTACCGCCATACTGTTCGATATCGCCAAGGTCATCTATGAGCCTGTCATTATCATCGCCTCCGTCCTGTAGCGCGCCGTTAAAAATAGTGTCACCACCTGGTCCGCCAAAGCCTATCCCACGATATCCCAGATGGAGGACGTCATTACCACGGTTGCCATAGGCAGTCCCTGACCCGTCAATCCATATCCTGTCACTATCAGGGCCTCCAAACGCCTTCCCTGACCTTTCGATCCGGATAGTATCACGGCCTGTGCCCCCTTTTGCTATGCCATCTTTTTTCAGGATCAGCCTGTCGTTGCCTGAACCGCCATAGAGCTCTCCCTTGTCAGCGATCAGGGTGTCATCGCCATCCAGACCATAAAATATCTTGTAACCTTTCTTGCCATACATGTAGTCCCGCAGAGTCGTTCCTATCACCTCTCGCCTGACGTTGAGTCCAGCTTCAAGGGCAAGTCCCTTGTCTCTTTTGCCACCCAAAAGCCTGTCAATGGACTTCGTCAATGACTCGAGATTATCCTCGTACTTATCCTGATCAAGAAAATCGCTGGCATCCAGGTGGAGCTGAAGCCTCCTGTAGCCAGCTTTCTCAAAATGAGCCACTTTGTCTTCAATATATTTTTTGAATTCATCGCCTGCCAATAAAGCATCGAAATCCTGCCTGGCGTTAGGTGGCGGCATCAGTGCCACCAGGGCAGTCTGCACGAAACCCAACAGCGTGCTGATCAGATCTACAACAAGACCCAGCTTTGGAAAGATGAAGTCCAGCGCCAGACCCAGAACATCAAGGCCAATCGTAATGACATCAAGGGCCGCTATTGCGCCAAAAATGGCCGCCTGTTTACGGTTGCCAGCCTTGCTTGCCGCCACGGCGTTGTCGACATTACCGGCCAGTGAAACAGTGCCAGCGGCCAGAGCTATGACACCGCCTACCAGCGGTAAAGCCCTGGCTACCATTCGCGACGCTTTTGGACCCAGCTTGAAAGCTACGCCAATGGCTCCTGCCGGATTTTTCGTTTTGACAAGGGTTTTACTCAGCAACCAGTTGCCGCTCATGGCGAGGCTGTAGTTTGAGCCGATTATGTTCAGAACCGCCCCCGCATAGGCCATGTTCCTGGCTTCAGCAGGCATCGCG
>NZ_JAHHPR010000497.1:0-1378 GCF_024606255.1 Endozoicomonas sp. SESOKO3 | reverse complement strand
CTTTGCTGATTGTTGCCGATTCAGGTTGAACAACTTTGGGAGGCTTTTCCAATGCAGCTTCTGTTGGGTTAGTGGACGGTGGAGAGCTGGCACAGCCGACGAGAAATAAAGACATGATTGTCGCAAAAGCCAGTGAACCTGTTATTGATTTCATCGCGCGCCTCAAGGAATAACCATGTGTCTAGCGGGAAAAAGGGATTAGAATAGCAGTCTACTCCAATATTTGGGAGGCTGTAGCTCTCGGTGTTCACCCACATCAATGTCTGAATGCTACTGTTACCCATTAACCAGAGATCAATTCAGCAATGTCAGATCAAGCCTGTACGCCCCTTGTGCTCGTAGATGGGTCTTCTTACCTCTATCGGGCTTTCCATGCTTCAGAACGAGCGAACCTGAGAACATCAGACGGTCGTCCAACAGGGGCTATCCGTGTGATGACGAACATGTTGAAGAGTCTGCTTAAGGAGTATCCGGGCAGTCCGGTGGCAGTGGTCTTTGATGCCAAGGGGAAGAACTTCCGGCACGATATGTACGAAGATTACAAGGCCACCCGCAAGCCCATGCCGGACGATCTGCGCTCACAGGTTCAGCCGATTCACGAAATGGTTCGTGCCCTGGGTATGCCATTGTTGATGATTGATGGCGTAGAAGCGGACGATGTCATTGGCACACTGGCCAAAGAAGCCACAGAGAAGAAAATTGATACCGTCATCTCAACCGGTGACAAGGACATTGCTCAATTGGTTTCCGGGCATGTGACTTTGATCGATACCATGAATGATACCCGTACCGATCTGGACGGCGTCGTGGACAAGTTTGGTATTCCTGCTCACCTGATTATTGATTACCTGGCCCTGATGGGTGACTCCAGTGACAATATTCCCGGTATGCCCGGTGTTGGGCAGAAAACCGCTCTGGCTCTGTTACAGGGGATTGGTGGTATTGATGAGATTGCCAGACGTCTGGACGAAGTACCTGCCCTGGGCTTCAGAGGCAGCAAAAATTTTGCCAGTAAGTTTGAAGAACATAAAGATATTGTCTTGCTCTCCCGGGATCTGGCCACCATCAAAACCGATGTGGCGTTGCCTGTTGCGATTGAAGATCTGAAAGCGGAACCCATTGACAAAGAAGCTCTGTTGACTCTGTACAAAGAGTATGAATTCCGTTCCATGATCGCTGAACTGGAAAAAGGCATGGGCGGAGGTGCAGAACCTGAGCCCGTCAGGCCTGCTATTCATGCTGAATATGAGACGGTTCTTGATAAAGAGACCTTTGGCCGTTGGCTGAACGTATTGAATGACTCGGAACTGTTTTCTTTTGATACCGAAACCACCAGCCTGGATTATATGGAAGCGGAACTGGTCGGACTCTCTTTTGC
>NZ_JAHHPR010000496.1:0-9434 GCF_024606255.1 Endozoicomonas sp. SESOKO3 | reverse complement strand
CCAGGCATTGAATAAAGCAAAACCCCAGTTGAGTGATCGGCTGGGGTTTTTGTTTATCCGTTACAGGACAATGTAATGTCACCCGAAAGAACGACAAAACTTCTTAAGCAATGCGTCGTTTATTTTCGTGCTCCCATCCAAACCCGGAAGTAACAGGATCGTCCGGAACGATTTTAGGCAGTTTTAGTACTCAATCATGAATTTATTGATGATCAACTCTGCATTTTGCCATTTCTTTCGGATTAGAAGGTGCACGGCAGACCCGGTCTCCATAATAGTCATTGTTGAAATTGCAATCACTTTGCTTGTTGGATTGCTGAGCAGGAACATTGAAACTATCCTGTTTTTTCTCTATCTGGCTGGATGCATTCATGGGGTAATCCTCCTGTTGTATAAAATAAAGTTTATAAACAAGGAATTGAAACTGGAAATTGGCAATGGCTATCACAATGATAGGAAAGTTGTATTCAAACTGTTGCAGTATGGTACTGGTGGAGGTGCGCCTTGAAGCGCGTACAATCTTGCGACCTGAAATGGTCGCCACGGTAAAGCTGTGGTCGGCAGCTGTGTACCAAGTCTTGCGGGGTGGAAGGTAACGACCACAGCGAAGCGCAGACAGGAAGATAATAGGCCATAACGTTTGCTAAGGGATAATTAACCTCGAAATTGAACGTATTCGAAGTAGCTGACCTTCTCTCTACCAAGGGAAAGCAGAAATTGGGAGCTCCGCTAATGACAACAACCGCAGTAGGACAGCCTTAAGTTCGACAGGCTGATAGAGCAATGCAGGAGCAGTTGCCGCGGAGGGGCAGTCTATTCTCGGTCAGCCTCCGTGTGATAGCTATTTTAAATAGCGGGGTATCAATTCCAACGCTCTCTTCTCTTTATAGAAAGGTGCAACAGGTTTTTTTAAACTTCAGGATCCCTTGTCACTAAGATTTTTGGACGGAGTTTCGCTCAGCGTGGAGCCCGATAAGGGCCACGAGCGTTGACACAAATTGAATTACAGTCTCGCAGTAAATTGAATGGATTCAGACAACGGCCCCAGCAGATAACCAAGAAGCGTGCGTTTACCTGCCAGTATATTGAGTTCAACGGTCATACCCGGGATCAACTGATTATTTTCATCAAACCCTGAACTTTCCGTCTCAATCATAGCCTTGTAGTAATGCTTAGCCGTGACACTATCTACATAAGTGTCAGCACTCACCTCCAGAACCTTGCCCCTCAGAGAGCCATAAGTCGTATAATCGTAGGCAGAAACCCGAACATTCACTGACTGACCGGGCCAGACTCTGGCTCTGTCATGTGGTGCCACCATAGCTTCTACCATCAGGGGAACTCCATCTGGCACTATCTCTGCCAATATCGAACCCGGCGATACGACCTCACCAATAGTATTGACATGCAGGGTATGCAGAGTACCTGTAACCGGTGCCGCCACTTTTTTACGGACCTGCCGTTCACTGGAAGAGTGAATCTGTGCCTGAATTTGAACAATTTCTAACCGGACTTTGTTGTAATTATGCTGTGCCTCTTCACGAAAATCTGTCATCAGTTTTTTTTTCTTTAAACGCAGCTCTGACAGGTTGGCAGCAATGACCGGAATCTGTTTCATTGACTGATTGATTCTGGTCTCAATTTTCAGCAACGCCATCTTTTTTTCCAGCTGATTATGAATCGAACCAGCACCTTCCTGAAGAAGCGTCGTCAGTATATCCAACTGCTTTTGAGCTACCGCCCGTTCGTTTTTCATGTCCTTGATGACCTGGTCAAGCTCAGATAACTGGGCTTCTTCTTTGTTAATCTGCTGGCGGACAATGGAGATTTGTTCGCTGAGCTTTCTGGCACGTTTTTTATACAGCTCTTGTTCGTTAAGATAATGCTCGTTATTCCGAGTCTTTTGTTTGCTCGCAGCGATCAGTTCTTTACCCGTCATTTCAGCATACAATCGTTGCGCTTTTGCGGTCAGCCCTCTGAGTCTTTGGTTCAAAATGCTGATATTCTCGGTCAAGGAAGGATTCATCACCGTAAACAATACCATGTCTTTGTGAATCCGCTGCCCTTCTTGCACGTGCAGTTCGGTAAGAATACCGCCTTCCAGATGCTCAACCACACGGTTATTGCTGAAAGTAGTCACCCGACCATTGCTCTTGACGACCACATCTATTTCGATAATGGCTGACCAGACCAGAAAACACAGAACGATAAAAGTGATGGTAAAAATGATGGAATAGCGGGAAAACGATCGGTGCCGCATTCGGGTAAGCAGTGGCTTCATCATTATTCGTTATCCACCAGTTTGATAACCACCTGGTTTCGTTGCTCGGTGCCGGATTCGTCCAGTCTGATTTTGATAAATTCAGCGGGCATGCCAGCATCCAGAAGAATTTTTCGAACTTGAGAAATTCGGTTGAATGCAATTTCGTAAGAAACCGTTTTCGCCAGGCTTCTGCTATTGAGCAGGCTAATAACATGGATCGTTTTACCCTGAAAATCAGCTATGTTTGCCTGAACCCATTCTTCCAGCTCCTTGTTTGCCGCTTCAGAAAGACGTGAGTTGAAATCTTCGTACTTTATGCGAATGAGTTTACTCTTAATCTCTGTGGATACCTGGCTCTCTAAATTAACGCTCATGGCTTCAGAAATGATTTCCTTCTCAATATCCGATTCCACCGAGGCTTGCTGACCCGATTCCAGTCCTTCGGTTGAGCCGGCTGCCGCATGCTCAGCTTCAATAGACGACTGCGCAATATCATAACCCACCTGAACACTCAGCGCAGAAACGACCATAACCAACACAACGACCAGGAAAACAAAGACCAGCAGTGTGGTCGAAAGAGCATCCACAAATCCGGGCCATGGGTTGCTTTCAACTTTTTTAGCCATTGTGCTCCAGTTGCAGATGTGTAGTGTAGAAATTCAAACAGGAACCGTTACATCAACTGTTGTCTGGTTATCTATCGCCTGTCTGATGCGTTTCTTAATAAATGTTTACCGCAAAACGGAATACTAAAAGAAGCGATCCTTTGCAGTTTTCGTGCTGTGGGCCGAATAAGACTCTGAGGCTTTTAAAGTCCTATATCCATTGGATTGAAGAGATGGGGTAGGGGTACGCGGCAAAAAAATCAGGACAGGCAGGATCAAATTTTATGAAACTAAAAAGTCTGCTCGGGGTGAGTTTATTAATTCTTATCTCTCCAGTGAGTGCCTTATCGTTACCTGAAGCGGTCAACAAAGCACTGGAGATCAACCCGACCTTGAAGTCTCTGGAGGCTACGGTTGAGGTTGGAGAGGCTCAACTGGACAAGAGTTACGCCAACTACCACCCCAAGGTTACCCTCCAGTTGGAAAGTGGCAAGAGCAACAATTCAGACAGTTCCTGGCAGCAAAAGCGCAAATCATCAGTAACTCTTAATCAGGTGTTGTACGATTTTGGTCGGACTTCTAACCAGATCAGCGCCAGAAAATACAAGCTAAATGCCTACCAGCAGGATCTTAATAACGGCCGTGAGCAGCTCGTCCTGCTCACCTCAAACACCTTTCTGGAGATACTCAAGCTTGAGGAAGTGATCAGATATATCAAAGAGAATATCGCCTTTTACGATCGTTTTCTGGGCATCCTTGAAACCCGAAATCAGACAGGTGCGTCCAGCAAATCTGATGTTCAGCGTCTGACCAGTCTGAGCCAGAATGCCCAGCTTGAGCTGATCCAGTATCAGACAGACCTGACGTTTGCCCGTAAAACCTTTAAAAGCCTGACGAACATTGAGCCAGAAAACCTGACAATTCCTTCGCTGGACGGACTGGTCATCAAGCAAACCCCGAAGGAACTGGTCGAATTTGCAACAACCCGGAGTTATCAGATCCAGTCTCTCAGAAAAAACATTGAGTTCGCCAAAGAAAATCGAGACAAAGCCCGTTCCGATCTATATCCCAAATTTGACCTGAAAATTGAAACCAACAGGGAAAACTCTCTGGACACCAACGGCAAATGGTCAAGCACACAGGCTGCCGGTATCACAATGAGTTATGACATCTGGGACGGATTCAAGGCCCGAAGCAATGTTGATGAAACTAATGCCAAAGTGATGCGGGCTAATCATCAGTTACGAGAGGCAACACTGGCACTGGAAAAAGAGGCAGAGGAAGCTTACAGCGCGATGTTGAAGTTAAGAGATGAAAAGGCCGTCAATAAAGAGGCACTGGAAACCAACCGCGAAATTGTCGACCTCTATTACAAAGAATTTGAATTGGGTGAAAAGACCCTGCTGGATATCACCACAGCCCAGGGGGATTACCATAACAGTCGAGTCCAGAGCGCCGTGTTCCGGTTTGAGTATTACAAGAGTACGCTGAAAATCCGCTATTACCTGAATGATGTCATCAACACAGTGCGAAGTCTGGCAGACGAGTCCCAATGATGTTTCAGAGGACAGGCGAGAGAACGACGGGCAACACGGACAAAAAGGGATAATAAGGACATGTCTGAGCTGCATATTGCCAACCCGAAAAGAATAGAGAGCTTCATAAGGCGTATGCAGTTTGTCGTCGTAGCCAGCATTATCCTGGTTTATTTTTCCAGAGATTTTTTTATCACGGCACTTATGTCAAATCTGCCGCTGAACGGTACGATTTTATCGGTATTCATAGTCGGTTCGGTGCTCTGCTTCATCTATGTGTATCATCTTAAAGATGATGTTCTGGTGGTTGCCAAACTGGATGAGATCTTGTTTGAAAATAAAGCCGACCAGGACGGTTCGGATGATCCGGGCGATCAGAACATCCAAATAGACAGGAGCAGCCAGAACAAGCAGGGCAAACCCAAACCGTTGAAGATGCACCTGATGGGGCCAACTGTCACCCTGCTCAAAAACAATGTTGCATCTCTGGGTGTTATCAGACTCTCGGCACCAGCAACCCGAGCTCTGGTAGACTCTCTGCAGGACAGTATGAGCGAAAAGTCCGCCTTCATTCGCTACTTCACCGACCTGCTGGTTTTTATCGGACTACTTGGAACTTTCCTTGGCCTCACCATCACCATTGGCTCCATCGGGGGCATCCTGTCTGATCTGGCAGGAGGCTTGGATGGCGGTGATATTATGGAAACCCTGATCAAGCTGATCCGAGGTCTGGAAGGGCCTCTTGGCGGCATGAGCACCGCCTTCGGTTCTTCCCTTATGGGTCTGAGTACTTCGTTGGTACTGGGTATTTTTCTGCTCAGCCTGGACAAGGCCGGCCATTACTTCACCTCTGCCATGGAAAACTGGCTGGCTGAGCACACCGTTGAGAGAAGTTCTAATGGTGGAGCGGCTACGACCACTGCCGCTCCAGCCATCGGAAACGGGCAACTGGAGCAGATTACCACCCAGCTCAGTACCATCGCCAATACTCTGAAGAGAATCAGTATTCAATCTGCAGATGACAGGCAGTGGCAAAACCTGATCACTTTACTCAACAATAATCACCGTGAGCTGGCCAATGAGACCTCCGGGCTGTCTGAATCCCTGCTACGGACTGAACAACATATTGAAACTTCTGCCAGACTCCAGTCGGATCAGTTAGCGCAAGCAGAGCTGCAATTGCGGGAATCAGAAAAACTGCGCCAGATGTTCTCTACTCAGGCCGATGCCAGTATAGAAGCACTGGGCGCAGTACAGGAAAGCAAGCATCGGCTGGTTCAGATTGTCAATGCTCTGCTGAATGAGCAGCAGGCTCTGGGACGCAGTCATGGGAAAACCACTGAGCAGGTCACCGAGCTGAAAGCATTCATCGCACAGAAAACAGACGCCTCTGCCACCGAACTTAAAGGTGTCTCTCTGCAGTTGCAGGCACTTTCCGATAAAGTTCAGGAAGATAACCAGGACAGCCAAATCAGGCAGTCACGAATGGAAAAGATGTTCATTTCCATGTCCAGGGCGATTAAGGATATGAAGGCCAGAATAAAAGGAAATTGAGACGTGAGGGTTCACCGGCATATCATTCCTCTGGTCTGGAGTCTGGCCGCTTCGGCTGACAACAGTCCGGATTTTATTTTCCCGGTGGCTTGTCATTATGGTGTTGATTGCTTTATCCAAAACTATGTTGACCATGATCCCACTTCGGGCCACAGCGACTATCAGTGCCGTCAGCAAACCTATGACGGCCATTCTGGTACCGATATCAGGTTAGTTAACCTGCCCCAAATGAATAAAGGTGTTTCTGTGCTGGCAGCAGCCGATGGCACGGTTGTCGCGACACGGGATGGCATTGCGGATACTTATCTGAACCCTGCCCGACGTAAGGAAATAAAACAGATCGGTCTGGGCAATGCCGTTGTTATCCAGCATGGGGGTGGCTGGCGCAGCATTTATGGCCATCTGAAAAAGGGGAGTCTGACCATCAAAAAAGGTGATCAGGTCGAACAGGGGCAGTTACTGGGAGAAATTGGCCTGTCGGGATTAACCGAATTTCCCCATGTCCATTTTCAGGTGACACATCACAATAAGACGATTGACCCGTTTATCGGAAAACCAGACAGAAGCGAGTGTGGGGATACGCTCAACAGTCTGTGGCTCGGGATCGAAGACAACAGGATAACCTACCTCCCGGGGTTGCTATTGGATCAGGGTTTCAATAGCACTCCCCCGGTCAACTACCAGTCGATTGAAAGTGGAAATTTTAATAACGGCGCTGGTGACAAAAACCAGCGCCTGTTTTTTTGGGTCCGGTTCGTCGGGCTGTCAACGGGTGATCAGGTAACGTTGAGTTTCGTTGCACCCAATGACGAACTTGTCAAAGCACATACTTTCCCGGAACTGAAATCAGGCAAGGCACAGCAATTTTATTACATCGGCATCAATAATCCGGCTATTCGCCCGGAACTGTGGGGCCGCTGGCAGGGGAGGGTGAAACTGAAGCGCACATCACTCCCGCCTATTAAAAAGGTTTTTGATTATGCAGTAGGTGTTGAAGATGTGACTGACCGTTGAAAATTGAGCTCCTTCAGCACGCGACTGCGACTACCGTCACCGATGATACGACCTTCCGATATCACGATAATCCGATCCACCAATTGCAACAGGTTTTGCCGGTGAGTGACAAGAATCAGCGTCTGGTCGTCTTCCAGGATACCCGGAAGACGCTGACAGAAAAGCGTTTCATTGTAATTATCATAGGCACTGGTGGGTTCATCAAGGATCAGTAAACGACCCCGACGCAACAGAGCACGAGCCAGGCAAAGTGCCTGTCGTTGACCACCGGAGAGATTCTCGCCCCGTTCTAAAACTTCGTGGGCATAGCCCCGGGAGCACTTCTGGACAAATCCATCCAGACAAGCCCCATAACAGGCTTCATCCAGCTTTTTAGTGGATGCTGAACTCTGTCCGAGCATCAGGTTACTTTTCAGTGTGCCAGCGAATACGGAGGGTTTTTGAGGTGCCACGGCGAAGTGGCTGCGGTAATGGTCCAGATTAAGGTGCTGCAGATTGCGACCATCGATCATTACATTGCCTTCAGTCGGTTCCACCAGCCCCTGAATCATGCGGATGAGTGTACTTTTCCCGGAGCCAGATGCACCCAGTATGGCTACCCGCTCTCCCGGCTCAATCTTCAGGCTGATGTTCTTCAGAATTTCAGGTTCCGTGGCTTTATATCGATAGGACACTTTATCGAATTCAATCACTCCTTTCAGGGTTGGAACATTGAGCTTATCGTTGCAGTCATCCTCTCCTGCCAGACCCAGCAGATCGTTAATCTCTTTCAATGCCTTGATGGAGAAGCTTAGGCGATTAACTGCCATGGCCAGACTCATCAGCGGAACAATGGCCCTGCTACCAAGAATAATGCAGGCAAACAGAGAGCCAGACGAAAGATTACCGCTGTGTATCTGGAAGACACCCAGGACAAGCATGCCGATGACCACAATCTGGCTGGCACTTGCCACCAGGGTGTTGAGCAGAATATTAGACTGTTTACTGGCCAGCGATGCCCAGGCAGAACGGGTGACCAAACTACGCCAGCGCGCCTGAGTCTTGCGTGTCGCACCCAGGGTTTTAATGGCTTCCAGCTCTGAACTCACTTCGTAGAGAAAGGCACTTTTGGCATTGTTGGCGCGGGTCAGCTGGCTGGCACGATGACGCGTGCCTCGATAGCTGAATATCGCAATCGGTATCAGGCAGGCCGCAATGCCAATAGGAATGAGTGCCATGACGCCACTGATCATTCCTATTATGAGGGTAAACAGAATAAAAAATGGTGCATCCAGAAATGATAACACCACCGTTCCGGACAGAAATTCTTTAACCCGGGCAAAATTTTCCACAGTATGGGTAATGCGGCCCGTAGAGTCAGGCAGTTCACTCTGCTTCAGCTGAACAAGGCGGCCCATGATGAACTGTTCACTGCGCTTTTCAATAACCCGGCAGGCCTCATCGACAAAATAAGTGCGGAGCCAGCGCAAGACAAAATCAAAGGTCACTACCAACAGCATGCCAATCCCCAGAACAAGCAGCGTATCAGTAGCAAAGGTTGGGATGAGTTTGTCGAACACCATGTTGGTGAATAACGGTAGCGACAGAGTCAGTAGATTGACCATCAGGGTCGCCAGCAATACCTGAACGTAGTGAGGTCGGAGTTCGTTCATCTGTGCGCGAAACCAGGCAGGCATCAATAGCTTGCTGGCAGTGGCTTTGTCCTGTTGTTCACTGAAACAGAAAAGCGTGCCGGTATAAACCGATGCTAATCGTGACAAAGACAACCATAATCCCAGAGGATGTTTTCGTGATGCTACAAAATACTCACCGTTACGAATTTCGGTGATGGTCATGAATTTTTTTTTCTTTAACTGAATGATGCAGGGTAAGTCGTTTTCCGTAATATCATTAAGTCCGCTGCATTTTTTTATCATGTCCAGGCCACAGTAGGCAGCGGCCTGTTTAAGGCGCCGATGATCAAACTCCTGACCATCTTGCGTGAGTGTCTCTAAATCTTCTCTGACAACATCGGCCCCCATATGATGGCAAATGGTGAGGAAACAATCTTTGAGGTTGAATTTAAGCATAAAAGGCGCTCTTTTAGTTATCCTGGCGCCCTCTGAACCTACTGGCCTGAATCCATCAGAGGAAGTTGACGGTTATGGTATTAGTACCGTCGCTGTATATGTGCTGATTGGCATTACTGGTATCAACACTGGTCTCATCATTCACAGTAATACCATCAGTGTTACTGCCATCAACATCAATGGTCAGACTGTTACTTCCGGTAAGAGCACTGACATCATTCATGGAGATAGTGATGGTATCGGCACTTCCATCGCTGAAATCAATCTTTTCAACATTATCAATAAGGCTGGTGAAATTACCCAGATCCCAGGTGCCACCGTTGTTCAGATTGAGGGTGTCGCTGTCAGCGCCACCGTCTATCCGTGTGGCATTGTTTTGCAGGGCTGCCAGATC
>NZ_JAHHPR010000495.1:0-7797 GCF_024606255.1 Endozoicomonas sp. SESOKO3 | reverse complement strand
ATTTTGATGAGTCAGTCGGACAGGCGCCAGACCAGGAAGTTAATTTCGACACCTGATGGGTCGAAATAAAAAAACCTTTTATCCACGGATGTGGGTAGGAACTTGATTAAAACAACAATGGTAGCTTCAGTATGAATCTCCATGAATATCAGGGCAAGCAGCTGTTTGCTGAATATGGCCTGCCGGTATCCAAAGGTATTGCCTGTGATACACCGGAAGAAGCAGCTGCGGCCGCAGACCAAATTGGCGGAAATCAGTGGGTTGTTAAAGCACAGGTTCATGCAGGTGGTCGCGGTAAGGCTGGCGGTGTAAAGCTGGTCAGCTCCAAGGAAGAAATCCGTGAATTTGCTGAAAAGTGGCTAGGCAAGAACCTGGTCACTTACCAGACAGATGAAAATGGTCAACCGGTTAGCAAGATTCTGGTAGAAAACTGCACCGACATCGCTCAGGAGCTTTACCTGGGGGCTGTTGTGGACCGTTCTACCCGTCGCATCGTTTTCATGGCTTCCACTGAAGGTGGCGTAGAAATCGAAAAGGTGGCAGAAGAAACACCAGAGAAGATTCTGAAGGCTACAGTCGATCCTTTGGTAGGCGCTCAGCCCTATCAGGGGCGTGAACTGGCTTTCAACCTGGGTTTAAACGCTACCCAGGTTAAGCAGTTCACCAAGATCTTCCTGGGTCTGGCCAAACTGTTCCAGGATCTGGATCTGGCTCTGTTGGAAATTAATCCACTGGTTATCACTGAAGCTGGCGATCTACACTGCCTGGATGCCAAGCTGAACATCGATAGCAACGCCCTGTACCGTCAGCCCCGCCTGAAGACCATGCATGATCCTTCTCAGGAAGACGCTCGTGAAGCTCACGCTGCTCAGTGGGAACTGAACTATGTAGCTCTGGATGGCAACATCGGTTGTATGGTAAACGGCGCTGGTCTGGCTATGGGTACCATGGACATCGTTAAGCTATCCGGTGGCGCTCCTGCTAACTTCCTGGACGTGGGTGGCGGTGCCACTAAAGAACGTGTCAGTGAAGCATTCAAGATCATCCTGTCTGACGACAGTGTTAAAGCGGTACTGGTTAACATCTTTGGCGGTATCGTTCGTTGTGACCTGATTGCTGATGGCATCATCGGTGCGGTGAAAGAGGTCGGTGTTGAAGTGCCTGTGGTTGTTCGTCTGGAGGGCAACAACGCTGAACTGGGTGCTCAGAAGCTGGCTGAAAGTGGACTGGACATCATCGCTGCAAGCAGTCTCTCCGACGCTGCAGGCCAGGTAGTAAAAGCAGCGGAGGGTAAATAAGAATGAGCGTCCTGATTAACAAAGAGACTAAAGTAATCTGCCAGGGCTTTACTGGTTCTCAGGGGACTTTTCACTCTGAACAGGCTATTGCTTATGGTACTCGGATGGTCGGTGGTGTCACTCCGGGTAAAGGTGGTCAGGAGCATTTGGGTCTGCCTGTATTTAACACTGTCGCTGAGGCAGTGGCTAAAACTGGCGCTGAAGCTTCCGTCATCTACGTACCTGCTGCTTTCTGTAAGGATTCCATACTTGAGGCTGCCAACGCCGGCATCAAGCTGATTGTTTGTATCACTGAAGGTATTCCTACTCTGGACATGCTGGAATGCAAGGTTCGTTGTGACGAGCTGGGTGTTACCCTGATTGGTCCTAACTGCCCGGGTGTCATCACACCGGGTGAGTGTAAGATCGGTATCATGCCAGGTCACATTCACCAGCCTGGTAAAGTCGGTATTGTTTCCCGTTCCGGTACCCTGACTTATGAAGCAGTTAAGCAAACCACTGACTTTGGTTTCGGGCAGTCTACCTGTGTTGGTATTGGTGGTGATCCGATTCCCGGGTCCAATTTTATCGACATTCTGAAGCTGTTTGAGGAAGATCCGCAGACAGAAGCGATCGTTATGATCGGTGAAATAGGTGGTACTGCTGAGGAAGAAGCGGCTGCTTACATCAAAGAGAACGTAACCAAGCCCGTTGTTTCCTACATTGCCGGTGTTACTGCACCCCCGGGAAAGCGTATGGGGCACGCAGGTGCGATTATCTCTGGTGGCAAGGGTACTGCTGATGAGAAGTTTGCTGCTCTGGAAGAAGCCGGTGTTAAAACCGTTCGCTCACTTGCAGAAATTGGTCAGGCACTGAAAGAGAAAACAGGCTGGTAAGAGTCTGACCCGGTCAGCTTTAAATGATTAAACGGCTCATCTCTCAGGAGGTGGGCCGTTTTGTTTTGTGCGCTGAGTATCGCGCGTAGCGCCAAATGGCGCTGTTCCGTTACGCACTGTGGCGGCTCGATGACTGGGTGGTGAAAGTTCATTGTCAGTCTGGCAAGGGTTACCTCGGGAGGTCTGCCATCCTGCCACAGGCTACCAGTGTCGTGAGGCATTGCGATGGGGCGGCAGAATTCAGAAGAAGTCGTAGTAGCTTTGTTACCTCAAGCTGAAGGACGGAACAGGTTAAATGGATTGAGAGCCGATGACGACAGGAGCAGCAGTAAAGTCTGTTGAGATGCAGACACTCAGTGCAAAGTGGGTCGATCAGCCTGTTGAATTTGGAAGTCAACCACTGAGGCAGCTCGACGCTGAACACGACGTTGTACGTGCATGGCAACTGGTCTGATGGATCATCGTCGCTCCCGGTTGCAGGCTATGAAGGATCGGCGCCGAATCTCAGTAAGGCTCATCAAACTCTCCTCTTTAGTAGCACAAGAAGCGATCCTGTCCCGCCTTCTGAAGGCGGTGCTGAGCAGAATGCCAGAACTTCCGGAAGCTGCCGTAGCCAGTGATTGACATGGCTTTTCAGTGTGTTTTGACGATTTGCACTACGGTGTGATTTGCCGTGGATAATTCGAACGCACTGCATGCCTTCATTACGACAGAACAGCAGGAAATCTGATACCAGTTCCCTGGCCTCCTCAATCTTGTAGCCGTGAAGATCCAGTTGATACTGGATGGGTAGTGATCCCTGACGTAATTGACGCATGCGGGTATGTTGAATGCCTGATCTGCTGAAATCCAGTTTTTGCTCTGGTTCAATGGGTTCGATCCAGGCTTCCGACAGGGCGGCACCTTCAGGTTTGTTTTCCATCTGGGCTGCCCGTCGACGGGCCCTGAGTGTGCAGTCCGGGACGGTGGTCGGTTTCCTGAGCTCTACGGAGCGGTTGGCTTTCTTTAATGGCCGCACGTCCACCATGGCCTCTTTAAACAGGCCTTCCTGATCTTCATTATCGTCTTCGGTCATTGCTCTGAGCTCATCTTTAAACAGGTTTTTCAGCTCCGGGGAGTTTGAAATACAGGGTATTCTATCCTGTATTACAGCCTGACAATACTATGGCAGGCTGATCATACCCGTTTGCGGCGAAAAAGTGGTTCTTTGCCTGTGCCCGAATATGCTACCTTATGACGGTTTTGCAGGGGAGATCCTGATTGTGCTTCCTGAGGAGAGAGTGTGACTGAAATCAGTGAGATGCATACTGGCGAGCCATACTGTGCCAACGAGGCTTATGGTGGCCTGGTCAGTATTCGGGACTTCATTCGCTGGGCTGCATCACGATTTAATGAGGCCGAGCTGTTTTTCGGGCATGGCAGTGATAACGCTCTGGATGAAGCTTTCCATCTGGTTTTTCAGGTATTGCAGTTACCTTGGGAATTACCGGAACCTTACATGGATTGCCGACTTTCCCTGACTGAGCAGAAGAGAGTGGCAGAACTGATCGAGCGCAGAGTTTCAGAACGCAAGCCCTTGGCTTACCTGGTCAACCGGGCCTGGTTCTGCGGTCGACCCTATTACGTTGATGAACGGGTATTGGTGCCTCGTTCACCGATAGCCGAACTGATTCAGCAGCAATTGCAACCCTGGCTGGGGGATATCCGGGTCGAAAAGGTGCTGGATCTGTGTACGGGTTCCGGTTGTATTGGTATTGCAGCGGCTCATGAGTTTCCAGAAGCCACGGTCGATTTGCTGGATATTTCGGAAGATGCCCTGGAAGTGGCTGGCATCAATATCGATAGTCATGAGCTCTGGGGCAGGGTTCAGGCCATTCGTTCTGATCTTTTTGAAGCGATAGACCATGCTCCGGAAAAGCCGAAGTATCAGTTGATTGTCAGCAACCCGCCCTATGTGGATGCTGAAGATATGGCAGATTTTCCGGATGAGTTCGGCCACGAACCGGAGCTTGGTCTGGCGGCGGGAGAAGATGGTCTGGATATGGCCCGCGTAATTTTGGCTCGTGCCGCTGACTTTCTGGATGAGAAAGGGCTGTTGGTTCTGGAAGTGGGTAACAGTCATTGGGCTTTGAGAGATGAGTACCCTGCTGTGCCCTTCATCTGGCCAGAGTTTGAAACAGGCGGGCATGGCATCCTGATACTGGATGCCGGGAACTGTCGTAAGTATCAGCCTCTGTTTAGCAGCCGTGAGCGAAGAAAGCAGGCTTAAACAGCCATGAGTGACTGAAACCTTATTCTGGAAAAAGGTTTCAAAGTAAAGCATTAAACCCCTGACGGCAGCAACGACAGACAACCGTCAGAGGAGGGGGAAGTCAAAATGGCAGGCAATAGCATTGGCCAACTGTTCAAGGTTACAACCTTTGGTGAGTCCCACGGTATTGCCCTGGGCTGTATAGTGGACGGCTGTCCTCCGGGCATAGCTCTGAGTGAAGCGGATCTGCAGAAAGATCTTGATCTGCGTAAGCCCGGTACCTCCAAATATACGACACAGCGTCGTGAGCCGGATCAGGTTAAGATCCTGTCTGGTGTTTTTCAAGGCAAAACTACCGGCACACCCATTGGTTTGCTCATCGAAAATGTGGATCAGCGCTCCAAGGATTATTCCAATATCATGGATCTTTTCCGTCCAGGCCATGCTGACTATACCTATACCCATAAATACGGTTTTCGTGACTACCGGGGTGGAGGGCGTTCTTCTGCTCGAGAAACCGCCATGCGTGTCGCAGCCGGTGCGATTGCCCGTAAATATCTGCAGAGTCAGGGCGTCGAAATTAAAGGTTATCTGTCCCGGTTGGGCACGATCAGTATTGACAAGATTGACTGGGATGAAGTTCGTAATAATCCTTTCTTCTGCCCGGATGCGGATAAAGTGCCCGCCATGGAGCAATTGATCGACGACTTGCGTCGTGAGGGTAATTCCACCGGTGCCAAAGTGACCGTGATGGCTACCGGCGTGATGCCGGGACTGGGTGAGCCTGTCTTTGACCGACTGGATGCCGATTTGGCTCATTCTCTAATGAGCATTAACGCCGTTAAAGGTATTGAGATAGGCGATGGCTTTGAGTCTGTGGCACAGAAAGGTACAGAACATCGCGATGAACTGACGCCTGAAGGTTTTCTGTCCAATTCTGCTGGTGGTGTTCTGGGAGGTATCAGCTCGGGTCAGGATATTGTTGCTCATATTGCCCTGAAACCCACTTCCAGCATGACTGCACCTGGCAAGAGCATCAATATGCAAGGTGAACCGGTTGATGTGGTCACAAAGGGGCGTCACGATCCTTGTGTCGGTATTCGTGCCGTACCCATTGCTGAAGCCATGATGGCGATCACCCTGATGGATCACCTGATGCGTCATCGAGCTCAGAATGCTGATGTTGTCAGTCCAGCTCCGGTTATTCAAGGTTAGACCTGAATAATCTGGTACCCGGGCTCGGGGGCTTCCTTATACACGGTTAACACCTGTCAGTGGCTTACTATTTCCCAAACTGGTTGATGTCTTCGGCATCCCAGGCGTAGTTAATCCAGTAATCGTGAATGTCCTCTCCGGTGAAGAAGTGGCTCAACTTCTCTGGCAGGGTGCCTTTCTTTTCTTTCAGTTTGTTATGAACGACGAATGCGGCAAACTCAGTTTCAGGGTGTGTTTCATAAAGGTGGTTTAGCGTGAACTGAAGTGTGGTTCTTTCATCATCGACTTCGTCAATGACCAGAACTTTTTTCCCGTCGAGGTGGGTGCCTGTTTCCAGCCACTGAAGTTTGACCGGTGTCTCTGAAGGTGCAGTACCTGTCTCGTCGCTATAGCGGGAGAGGGATACAATCAGAATCGGTTTGTTGATGTAAGTGCGCATGATGCGTGCCGGAATCAGACCACCGCCACCAATGGCCAAAGGTAATCAGGCTCAAATCCAGAGGCTTTGATCTTTTTCGCTGAGGCGCAAATGGTGTTATGGATATCGTTATAGGTGAAATTATATTGCTCCATGAGCACTTAAACCTTTAGATGAAGGAAGGGTCTGTTGACAGACCAATAAAACTGGAGCCGGGAAGGATAGGCGATTTACTGCCGATAAGCCAAGTAGGGCTTTCCACTGTAGCAGTGAGAGGCCATCCTGTTTGAGAATGGCCTCTCCGGGAGATCAGGATGACGTGGCCGGTGTGTACATGGCTTCAATTTCTTTGCGGAAACGTTCCATAATGATCTTTCTGCGTAATTTCAGCGTTGGCGTGATCTCTCCCATTTCGATGGAGAATTCACGGGGTAGCAGGGTGAACTTCTTAACTTGCTCGAATCGAGCCAGCTCTTCCTGAATGTGATCCAGCCGACCCTGAAACATGGCCTGGATATCGGCATTGTGGATCAGGTCCATTTTGTTTTCATAATTCAGGTTAATGCTTTTTGCGTATTCTTCCAGTGCTTCAAAGGCAGGAACAATCAAAGCAGAAACATAGTTTTTGGCATCAGCAATGATGGCGACCTGTTCAATAAAACGATCCTTGCCCAGTGTGCCTTCTATGTATTGGGGGGCAATATACTTGCCGTTGGACGTTTTCATTAGCTCCTTGATGCGTTCGGTAATACGCAGCTGACCTGTTTCATCGATCAGACCTGCATCGCCGGTTTTTAACCAGCCGTCAGCGTCAAAGGTTTTGGCTGTTTCATCCGGTTTTTTGTAGTAGCCGCGCATCAATGTCGGTCCTTTCACCAGAATTTCGCCTTCCTGTCCGATTTTAACTTCAGTGCCGGGAAGTGGTGTGCCGCAGCTGCCAAACCGGTAACCGGTATCGCGGAAGCAGGTTACCGTCGCCGTGGTTTCAGTCATGCCATAACCTACTTTGACATTGATGCCCAGGGCGTGGAAGAAACGGTTGATGTCGTCATCCAGTCGGGCACCGCCACAGGGCATGAAACGAATGCGCCCACCCAGCTTCTTCTTGATTTTGCTGAACACCCTTTTATCGGCGAGCTGGTTCAGGCTTTCCAGATAGGCAGGTACTGTTTTGCCCTGGCGCTTCAACTCCATAGTGGTGCGACCGACCTTCATGGCCGTTTTGAAAATAAAGCGTTTAACCGGAGAACTCTTTTGGATCATAGTGTTCACTCCGGTATAAATCTTTTCATAGAAGCGTGGTACGGCACAGACGACTGTTGGCTTTAGCGCTGGCAGTACCTCTGCAATTCTGGTCGGATCTTTGAGGTAACAGTTAACAGCTCCCCGGGTCAGTACATAATAACTCCAGGCCCTTTCAAAAATATGGCTCAGAGGCAAAAATGCAATGGATACATCGGTGTGATCAATATGAATCAGAAGATCGTGTGACTCAAAAGATGCGCCGATGCTGTTGTAATCCAGCATAACGCCTTTTGGTTGACCGGTTGTACCTGAGGTGTAGATCAAAGTGTAGAGGTCGTCCAGAGACTGATTTTCCAGACGTTCCGTCAGTATGTTGGATTCGGCAGGAGCACTGGCCATAAAGTCACTGAAATACAGAGCCTGACTGCAGTTTTTCAGATCAGTCCGGGAGTCAAATACAATGACTTTTTTCAGGCATTCGCACGTGTCCAATAG
>NZ_JAHHPR010000494.1:0-4842 GCF_024606255.1 Endozoicomonas sp. SESOKO3 | reverse complement strand
GTCAGGGTTTGCAGGTGGTTGAACGGGCTCACCCCTTCATAAACATTGACCGTATTATCATCCCCTCCCGTTACAAGCTGAGTGCCGTCGGGGCTGAAAGTAACGCTTTCTATCCAGTTTGTTGCGTGTATGGTACGCAGAAGTCTGGGGATCCCTGAACTCACATTAAAGATTTGCAAGGATCCTGCAAGGCCGCAGCGAATAGCGCCGGAACCGACTCCCACAGCCATGAGCGTACTGTTTTTATTCCATGCAATACTCAAAGCACTGTGGGGTCCACAAGGTGCTGGCTGTGCGACAGTGGGCGTTGAAGTGGGTATTGCCTGTGGCTGGTTCGGATCTGTGTTAATTTCATAGAATAATTGAGGAGGTATTTGTGCTCGCTGATTAAAGCCTGATTGAGCTTTTGTAAGGTTTAATGGCAGAGAGATAAGCAGACTTGCGATAGTCAGACCCTTTCCAAAGTTCATTACCTTCCTCCAGAGTTCCGGCTTTGAATCATTCGGAAAGTTTCCGGAGCCGGCGTGGCTATGACAAAAAACAGTGAAGATAGAGAGTTGAGACTTCTTCATGACAGGAGCGCTTTCAGTACTTTCAGTATCTTGGATGAAAAACCTCTCTCTCACGCAGAGTTGCAAAAGAGAGCATCCGGACTGATCGCTTGAGGTTGAGTATAAGCTCGGTCCGGGTGAAAGAAAACTAAAAGACCCACTGCAATATCGTTCCTTGAAGAACCGCTGTGAACAATGTGACTTAAGAAGGTTGTACGCAGCGAAGCATTATGCACTTCTGTAACGCCTCTTGTAACCGCTTCTTCTGGCATCTGCTGAATCAGACTGAATGTCTGAATGATTTGAGCAGCTGGAATGAAGCGCATATTATTTGCTCTCAGTTGTTGGGAGTGGTTGATGGATAAATTACTGGGCTTGTTGGCAGATGGACAATTCCATTCCGGTGAAGAACTGGGTGAGCATCTTGGGATTAGCCGGGCAGCTGTCTGGAAAAAACTGAAAGCGGTTGAAGAGCTTGGCCTGGCACTGGATTCTGTGCGAGGTAAGGGTTACCGCCTCGGCGGTGGTGTTGAGCTTCTTGATCACAAAAAGATTGAAAGCTTTATAGATCCTGACGTTCGTAATAAATCTGAAGTTCATACCTGCGTTATTACAAAGTCAACCAATGATCTGGTTCGTGCCCTTGGACCGGTTTCCGAAGGGGTCATCCGTTTTTGTCTGGCTGAGCATCAGTTAAAAGGGCGGGGGCGACGGGGTCGTGTATGGAGCAGTCCTTTTGGTTCAACAGTGTGTTTATCAGCCTTGTGGCAGAGCGGTGAGGGAACGGCTTCGCTGGAAGGGCTCAGTCTTGCGGTCGGTCTGGGTGTTGCGAAAGCATTGGAAACACTGGGAGCCAGAGAGTTAAAGCTTAAATGGCCCAATGACGTTCTTTGGCAGGGTAAAAAACTCTGCGGTGTGTTACTGGAAGTTCATGGAGATCCCACGGGAGAGTGTGAAGTGGTGATTGGGATAGGCATTAATGTCCGTTTAAGTGATGAGCAGTTGGCGTCAGTGGGTCAGCCTGCTATCGACCTTTTCCGGGTGTGTGGCAGAGCGGTGAGTCGAAACGCGGTCGCAGGTCAGTTGATCAATACTCTGACACATTTACTCGATGGGTTCGGACAAGGTGGCTTTAAACTGTACAGGGAACAATGGTATGAATACGATGCCTTTCATGGCAGGGAAGTTACAATAATGGCTTCTACCCGATCCGTAACAGGGCGTTACATGGGAGTGGATGATCAGGGTGGACTGCTGCTTGAGACAGCTTCTGGTCTTCATGTGTTTAATGGTGGTGAAGTGTCATTACGTCAGTCATGAACAAACTCACGGGTAGTCAGCTGCAGCTGGATGCAGGAAATACGCGGCTCAAATGGCGTCTGATGGCGGGTAGAGCTGCCGTTCAGTCAGGCTTCATTAATAATGATGCTGACTGGCAGATTATCTTGTCTCTGCTGCTGGAACAATGGGGTACTCTTCATTCCATTGCTATTTCGACAGTCTCTGGAAACGCAAGATTAGGTCAGTTGTTGCGCATATTGTCAGAAGCTACCGGCATAGAGCCATTTATTGCCAAAACCCAAAAAACCTTTGCTGGTCTCACGGTTATCTATAAAGAAGTAGAGAGGTTGGGTGTAGATCGTTGGCTGGCCATGCTAGCGGCACATGCTCATCCACTCGACGACACCAAAGTCGTTGTTAGTTGTGGTACAGCTATTACAGTGGATGTAATTGATGGTCAGGGAGATCATCAGGGGGGCTTCATTGTTCCGGGTATCCGTCTGATGAAGAAAGCTCTGGCGGTCAATACAGCCAATCTCGACAACATTGAGCATCCTGCAGAGGCGACGGCACTGGGCACTGTCACTTCAGAATGCATTAATCATGGTGTTCTGGCCATGGCAGTATCTCTCATTAATGAGACTTGTCTCAAATGGCCGGGAGCCCGTTTGTTTTTAACCGGAGGTGATGCCTCTTTGTTGCAAGCCTATATAAAGGAAGAAATAGAGCAGGTTCTGATTGAAGAGCTGGTTTTGGATGGACTCTCGATTGCCTCTGAAAGACAATAATGTTAATTGATCACTCTGATTAACAATTAACGGGAAGTCATACTTTTTAAAGAGGTTCTTTATAGGGTGTAACTTTCAAAATTCGGTTTTTAGTATGCGCTGGATCGTTCTAATACTTCTCTTGTCCAATGTCGGCTACTTTGTTTGGGGCTATTATCACCAGTCTCATAAGCCTTATCGGGCAATAAAAGTCGACACCGAAGTGCCTGTACAGGCAGGTAAAAGATTGATGCTGCTCTCTGAAATGGCGTCAACACTTCCTGAGCAAACACTGAAGAAAAAAGAAACCAAGGGAATCGCTGAAGCTCAGTGTCTTGTAGTGGGACCTTTTGAATCCTCAGCAAAAGCAGACAGTCTGCAGCAAAAACTCTTTTCAGTGGGTGTTTCGAGTAGAGAACGCTCTGACAATGAGGTAATGCTTGCAGACTACTGGGTGCATATTCCGCCCCGAAGTAATCGTCAGGCGGCAATAAGATTGTTAAGAGAATTGCAGGGGCAGGGGATAGACAGTTTTGTGATTACACAGGGAGAACTGGCCAATGGCATATCTCTGGGGTTATTCAGTAAAGAGGTTTCGGCAAATGAAGTCAGTCGTCGTGTACAAGAAGCGGGTTATGAACCCGCTATTAAAAAGTTGCCCCGTGAGCCTGAAACTTTCTGGCTGGAGATGACGGATTCAGAAGCAAAAAAGTTAAGTGCTGGTTTTTGGGAGAGACAGGCCGACGAATACAATGATCTGAAAATGCTGGAAAAAAACTGCAAAAGCGTTGCATCCGATGATTCGATTCACTAATATACGCCTGCGCTTCGGGGCGGTTAAATAAAGCAGGCTTTCTGTATCGTTTGCAGGGAAACAAACTTGACATTGAAAAGCTCCTGAATAAAATAGCGCAGCACTTGGTGGGGTTCCCGAGCGGCCAAAGGGATCAGACTGTAAATCTGACGCGAAAGCTTCGCTGGTTCGAATCCAGCCCCCACCACCAGATTGCCAGGTCTTCTTTTGTTGTAAGTTGGCTTGATAAGTGGGCATACTGCATGATGTGGTCCTGCTTCGCGGGTATAGTTCAATGGTAGAACCTCAGCCTTCCAAGCTGATGATGCGGGTTCGATCCCCGCTACCCGCTCCATTGATTCTGATTTAAGTGCTCTTGTAGCTCAGTTGGTAGAGCGCACCCTTGGTAAGGGTGAGGTCGGCAGTTCAAATCTGCTCAAGAGCTCCATATGATAGAAATACGGTAGTTTACTCCTGTTTCTGGCCTCTGTTAAAAGAGGTTTAAAAAAGAATAAGACTTTTCAGCTTGATTGGGGTCGATTATAATTGATCGGTCCTTGTATCGGGGTGGGTATAACAAGACTGCTCAAAGATACAGGCCAGTAGTTCAATTGGTAGAGCACCGGTCTCCAAAACCGGGGGTTGGGGGTTCGATTCCCTCCTGGCCTGCCATTTCTATTTTATGTCAGCGTTTTGTTCTGACAAAGCTTATCCGAGTAGAGATAGTCAACCAATGAGTGGAAAACCTGAAGTAGCATCTAAAGGACGACTGGACGGGCTCATGTGGGCTCTGGTGGCGGTTCTGTTAGTTGCTGGTGTTGGCGGGAATGTGTACTTTGGTGAGTATTCTGTTCTCTATAGAGCGTTGGCGTTGGTGGCTCTGGCTGTAGTGGCCGGGTTTATTGCGCTTCAAACCGTAAAGGGTGATGCTTTTTGGACATTGGTCAAAGAAGCAAAGGTTGAGATTCGAAAAGTAGTCTGGCCGACTCGTCAGGAAACTGTTCAGACCACGCTGATTGTTGTGGCGGTGGTTGTTATTATGGGGCTCATTTTATGGGCGCTTGATTCTCTGCTAGGCTGGATCATCAGTAGCCTGATTGGATAGGGATAAATAATGGCGAAACGTTGGTATGTGGTTCATGCCTACTCCGGCTATGAGAAGCAGGTGATGCGTTCGCTGATTGAGCGCGTAAAACTTCATGGTATGGAGGATCTCTTTGGTGAGATTTTGGTGCCTACCGAGGAAGTGGTTGAAATCAGGAACGGCCAGAAGCGCAAAAGTGAGCGTAAATTCTTCCCTGGATATGTATTAGTCCAGATGGAAATGAATGAAGATAGTTGGCATCTTATTAAAGATACTCCTCGAGTGATGGGCTTTATTGGTGGTACCGCGGATAAGCCGGCACCTATCACTGAAAAAGAGGCCGATGCGATACTGCAGCGTGTTCAG
>NZ_JAHHPR010000493.1:0-2055 GCF_024606255.1 Endozoicomonas sp. SESOKO3 | reverse complement strand
GGGGTTTATGAACTTGATCCGTGAGCACCGTCAGGTCGGGTTGACGTCGATCCAGCAGATCTTTAAATTTTTTGTAACGTTCCGGTGTCATGGTTCTGCTCTCAATGTGGCATTGTGTGGTGTTACTTACGGATATGAAGGAAGCATTTTACATCATGGTGATATCGAAAGAGGCTTTTTGTGGAATCTGATGTCTTTGTAGCATTACATGCATGGCTTCAACATCATGGGCACTGGCTGGGCCCGATTATAGCATTGGCTGCTTTTGTGGAATCGCTGGTGGCTGTCGGTTTTGTTATTCCTGGTGTTGCCCTGCTGTTTGCTCTTGGGGCTCTGGCTGGCAGTGGCTTGATGGAACCCTTGCCTATGTTGGCCTGGGCTTTTCTCGGTGCGGCCCTGGGGGATGGTATCAGCTTTCAGGTGGGCCATTGTCTGCATAGTCGGATTCGAGACTACTGGCCATTTTCAAGGCATCCCGGTTGGCTGGAAAAAGGCGAACGATTTTTTGAAAAGTACGGTGGTTTCAGTGTTGCACTGGGACGTTTTATAGGCCCTATCCGTCCAGTTATTCCAGCCGTTGCCGGGATGATGGATATGTCCCCCCTGCGTTTTTATATCATCAACCTGCTCTCGACGGCGCCCTGGGCGGTGGCCTATACCGTGCCAGGCTACCTGACCGGCGCAGCCTTGAAGCTGGAGGTACCGCAATCCTTCTACTATCTGTTGGCCGGTTTAACTCTTGTTTCGTTGCTGATTGCTTATTCAGGACTGATTCTGGATCGCAGGTTCTGCAGGAAAAAGTTGATACTGTTGTTACCGGTCAGCTTTGTTGTGGTGGCGCATGTCAGTTTATTACTTCTGACTGTTATGGACGTCAGTGGTCAGTTGGATGACTACAATGCCATGATACATTCTTCTATTGCCAGCATGTCTCTACCGATAGTTGAGCCTATGTTTGGTCTGGTGAACTGGTTAGGAAGTGCGGTTGTTCTCTGGGTGCCACTGGTGTTGTTTGCTGTCTACTTTCTCTGGATCAGGCGCTATAGAAAATTATTGATTATGTTGACGTGTCTTGCAGGTATGGAAGTCACACTCTGGTTAATGAAGTGGGGTATCGATAAACCCAGACCGGCTGACTTTGATGGTCTGGATCAGTTTTCTTTCCCTTCCGGACATACAACTCAGGCAACCTTCGTTTGGTTAATGGTTGCCCTGTACCTGACGGCAGCGCAGAGAGGCGTTGTTAAGTTCTGTGCCTACAGTTGTGCTGTGATGATCGCCCTTATGGTGGCACTGTCGAGGCTTGTCTATGAAGCCCACTGGTTTGGGGATGTTCTGGCAGGTTTGCTGCTGGGAAGTATCTGGTTCAGTGCAGCGGTGGTTGCGGAAAGAGTTTATTTCAACAATAAAGTTCCCAAGCTTCAAATGTCATGACAAAAATCGCCCGGAATGGTTCCGGGCGATTATCTTCAAAAGAAGAAACTCTTAATTCAGTTTTCTTACAGGGCTGGAATTGAGAGTGTTGATTGCTTCTGGTTACTGAACTCGAAATCAATAAAGTAATTGTCGCTTGTAGGCCTCTTATATTGAGGGTCCATAGTATCTATAGCCAATACAACCCGGTGTCCTTGGGGCACATCGTAGGCTGTGGTGACCAGCTCGAAGGATATTTCGATTTTTTTTCCTGATTCAGCCTGGGGTAAGGTTGATACGCCGTGGGTGATCAATCTTGCATTCCCCAATGAGTCCATGTCATAGAGATAGCCCACCAGCTGTGCCTTGTCGTAGTGTGGTTGAACCACAAGGTTAACAGTCGGATTACCTCTTATTTTCATGACGTTCTGAAGCTTATCGGTGTTGAAATAAATGCCTCTGAAATCGGATGCGGCATAAATGTTAGTGACGACCGGGACTTCAAGCTGCTCCAAAAGTTGTGAAAGAACAGGAATCTGAGTACTGAATAAAGTACCCGTCCAGGAATTGATCGTATTGTCTTTTGTCAGCCAGAACGGCGGTTTGTAGGGATGGGCTTCCAAATCGCCGTTATCAAATGCA
>NZ_JAHHPR010000492.1:0-1132 GCF_024606255.1 Endozoicomonas sp. SESOKO3 | reverse complement strand
CATGCCCTCATTTGGCCAATAGATACTGCTCTATTTGCAACCCTGTTAACGGGGTCGCCTCAGACGGGACCGCCATAGACTCAATGGTTGCAGGGACAATCGATAAAAACGCCCCTGCCGGGAAAGTCATTTGTAGTTTGATTATATTCGGGGAGGATGGCCAGCAGCTGCAATGTGGGAAGGTCTTCAAGAATGCAAAATCACTGTCGTATCACATAAGCAAATACCACTCTGGGCAAAAAACCTGTGACCTGACGTTGGTCGGGGAGGATGGTCAACTGCAGCCGTGCGGGACGGTCTGCAAGAATGCTCAAGCCCTGTTGAATCACAAAAGAAGAGACCACGTCAGGCAACAAACCTGTGACGTAACCGTAATCAGGGAGGATGGCCAGCCGCGACTATGCGGAAAGGACTGCAGAAATGCCGAAGCGCTGTACATTCACAAAATCCGACGGCACACCGGGCAAAAAATCTGTGACGTGACCGTGATTGGGGAGGATGGCCAGCCGAAGCCGTGCGAAAAGGTCTGCAGAAATGCTGCAGCTCTGTCCACTCACAAAAGCGGACAGCACACCGGGAAAAAGACCTGTGACATGGCCGTAATCGGGGAGGATGGCCGACTGCAACCATGCGTAAAGGTCTGCAAGAATGCTCAAACCCTGTCGGTTCACAAAATCAGAGACCACACGAGGCAACAAACCTGTGATATACCCGTAATCGGGGGGGGTGGTCTGCAACGGCCCTGCGGGAGGGTCTGCAGAAATGCAGCAGCTCTGTCCACTCACAAAAGCGGACACCACACCGGGAAAAAGACCTGTGACGTGACCGTAATCGGTGAGAATGGCTGTTTGCGGCCATGCGGTAAGATCTTCAAGAATGCTAACAGCCTGTCGGCTCACAAAACTGGATACCACACCGGGCAACAAACCTGTGCCGTGACCGTGGTTCAGAAGGATGGCCAGCCGCAGCCATGCGGGCAGGTCTTCAGGAATGCTCAAGCCCTGTCGAATCACAAAAGAAAGCATCGAAGACGCAAGCCTTCTGTTGTGGATCACAACGATGACCTCGGGCCTTAACCTGACAACCGCCCTTTCATGAGGCTTTCTTGATCTATCCTTGCTCTGTAAGAGCC
>NZ_JAHHPR010000491.1:0-1609 GCF_024606255.1 Endozoicomonas sp. SESOKO3 | reverse complement strand
GTCAGGCCGAACCGTTGACAGAACGTTTTATTGTCGACACCAAAGACACTCCACTATGCTCCAACCCTTATTCAGGGATCTCTGTAAAAGATGTTGCCTTTGTCGGTTCGCTTTTAAAAAGCTATTGGAAACTCGACTCACCGTCGTTTAACTCTGTGGAACTTCTTGGGACCAGTCAGGACCACACGTTTACGATCACCGCTATGATGTCTGGCTCCGGACACGTCCAACAACCCAACCCGCCATCAGAATCATCCGGGCAGGAAGCCCTCCCTCAACCCATAGGCTTTTTCACTAGCCTTCTTTATTCTGATTCTGGCGGGGATAATGGAGCCCCTGAACGACAGCCACATACTTTGAGCTTGAATTGTTTCGTTCATCCCTGTCATGGGGCTTGTCAATTCCGGCAGTTTTCCGGTTCATCCGATGGCAGAGCGCCCGATCTTGAAGAAGGTTGGACAGACCACACAGCAGCGACGCCCGGACAAAGCTCATGCCCTCATTTGGCCAATAAATACTGTTTTATTTGCCACCCTGTTAACGGGGTCGCCATAGACACGATGGTTGCAGGGAAAATCAATAAAAACGTCCCTGCCGGGCAAGCCATTTGCGGCTTGATAATATTCAGGGATGATGGCCAGATGCTGGAATGTGGGAAGGTCTTCAAGAATGCAAAATCACTGTCGCGTCACAAAGGCAGCTCCCACTCTGGGCAAAAAACCTGTGATCTGACGATGGTCGGGGAGGATGGTCAACTGTATCCGTGCGGGACGGTCTGCAAGAATGCTAATGCCCTGGCGTATCACAAAGAAAGAGACCACACGGGGCAGCAAACCTGTTATGAGCACGTGGTCGAGGAGGGAGGCCAGCCGACGCCGTGCAAAAAAGTCTGCAAGAATGCTAAAGCCCTTTGGGCTCACAAAAGAAGGCACCACACAGGGGAACAAACCTGTGACGTGAACGTGATCGGGGAAGATGGTCAGTCGGGGCCATGCGGAAAAGTCTGCAAGAATGTTCAAGCCCTGTCGGATCACAAAGGTGGATACCACACTGGGCAACGAGCCTGTGACGTGACCGAGATCGGGGAAGATGGCCAGCCGTGGCCGTGCGGAAAGGTCTGCAAGAGCGGTAAAGACCTTTCGGATCACAAACGCAGAGAACACACAAGGCAAAAAATTTGTGATATGCCCGTGATCGGGAGTGATGGTCTGCAACGGCCCTGCTGGACGGTCTGCAGAAATGCCGCAGCTCTGTCCACTCACAAGAGCGGACTGCACACCGGGAAAAAGACCTGTGACGTGGCCGTAATCAGGGAGGATGGCCGGGTGCGGCCATGCGGTAAGGTCTTCAAGAATACTAACAGCCTGTCAGTTCACAAATCCATATACCACAACGAGCAACAAAGCTGTGATGTCACCGTGGTTCGGCAGAATGGTCAACCGCAGCCATGCGGTAAGGTCTACAAGAATGCTCAAGCCCTGTTGAGTCACAAAAGAATGCATAGAAAACGCAAGCCTTCTGTTGTGGATCAGAACGATGACTTTTGTCCTTGATCTGACAACCGCCCTTTCATGAGGCTTTCTTGATCTATCCTTGCTCTGTAAGAGCC